>JAFAVL010000803.1 GCA_019242465.1 Chroococcidiopsidaceae cyanobacterium CP_BM_RX_35
AACTGGTGAACGCATTATTTTCAGTAGCGATCGTGATATCGACCTTTATGAATTAGAGGAACTCTGTGATGCGGTTGGTTGGTCGCGCCGCCCTTTGCGAAAGGTGAAGAAAGCGCTTCAGCATAGCTTTCTTGTTGCCTCTATGTGGGAGGTACGCGGGGTCCATCGTCGGCTAATTGGCTTTGCTCGTGCCACGTCAGACCATGCCTTTAACGCCACTATTTGGGACGTTGTTGTTCACCCAGATTGTCAGGGGAAAGGTTTGGGAAAAGCGCTGATGAAGTACACGATCAAGAAGCTTAGGAGTGAAGACATTAGCAATATCACTCTATTTGCTGACCCCGGTGTTGTAGATTTTTACCGAGGCTTGGGTTTCATGTCCGATCCAGAGGGGATTAAGGGGATGTTTTGGTACCCGAGTTAGTTGGGGGAATGGGGTGATAGAATTTTCTTCTGGATTGTGCTAGGGTGTTACTTGAATTTATTTAATTACGGGATGTAGCGCAGCTTGGTAGCGCGCCTGCTTTGGGAGCAGGATGTCGCAGGTTCAAATCCTGTCATCCCGATTAGACTGTGAAGGCGACAACATGACTGAAACTAGTTGAGCCGTGGTAAAGTCTAACCATTTGTCTCTCTCTATTTTTGCATTGATGCGAGGAGCTGTTATGAAATCACTAGTTCGTCAGGGCGCAGCGCTGGTTTTGATCGGGAGTACCATCATTGGTTCTATGCTCGTTGGTAGTACGCGGGTATTGGCTTTGTCTCCAGAGCAAATTGAGCAAAAGCTAGGACCAGTACCTGTGTTTACGATTACAGATGGTAACGGGGCACCGCTGGTTGCTAAGGTACCAAATGGTAAGAAACAGGAGAACGTCGCAGGTGTCTTTATCAGTCAAAAGGATGCTCAGGGGTTTGTCGAGCAGCTAAAGACGAAGAATCCAGATCTAGCGAAAACGGTAAAAGTGATTCCTGTCTCCTTGGGGGAAGTTTATAAGCTAGAACAAGCAAACAAAAATAAGCCCAATGCTCCGAACTTTACCTATGTACCAACCCAGCAGGAGGTGAGTTCGGCTTTGACGCTGCTGCACCAGAGTGGGCAAAATGTAAATAATTTTGATGGCACTCCTTTGTTTGTTGCTAGAGCCGGGAAGGAAAAAGGGTACTTGACGGTTAGACGGAACAATAAAGAAGTTATTCCTTTCTTTTTCAACAAGGAGGAGTTGCAGGCTATGGTGGACCGCTTCAAACAACAGAAGCCCGACCTAGCTGGCACAGTTGAAATTCAGGTCATCAGTTTAGAGGGAATGATTCAAACTCTGAAAACTCACAACGATTCTGGGTTAAATGAAGTTGTGCTTGTGCCTCCGCAGGATTCGATTGACTACGTGCGTTCGCTACAGCAATCGGCTCCAGCTCAGTCTCAGCCAAATAGTGGTCAAAGTCCTGCTACTAATACTCAAAGCCCTGGGCGTTGAGGGATGGCGGTTCAAGAGCCTGAAATGGTCTCTGGTCACAACCTCTGGCAGTGGCGTGCAGCTGCACAATCAGCCGCGATCGCGGCTGATGTGCCAATCACTGAGGTAGACTGGTTACTACAGGAGTTAGCTGGACTAGACCGATTGGTACTCCGTTTAGAGACCTTTAAAAGTTGCTCCTGTATAAAACTACGACTGCCGCTAAAAGAGTTGGAGCAGCTGTGGCAACGGCGGCTAAAAGACAGGTTACCAGTCCAATATATTGCTGGGGTAACGCCTTGGCGGCGGCTTAAAGTGGCAGTTTCGCCAGGGGTGTTAATTCCGCGACCAGAAACGGAGTTTTTAATCGATCTCGCTCTCAAAGCTGTTCAAAGCAGCAGTGCCACCCACCTCAGTCGTGGGCATTGGGCAGATTTGGGGACGGGCAGTGGTGTGATCGCACTCTCGTTAGCAGATGCGTTCAAAGCGGCGACGATCCACGCCGTTGATCTGAGTGTCACTGCTCTATCTATTGCTCAGTACAATGCTCTAACTCTGGGTTTTGCCGACCGCATTCACTTTTATCAGGGTAACTGGTGGGAGCCACTGGAACTTCTTAAAGGTCAGTTCAGCGGCTTAGTGGCAAATCCACCTTATATTCCCACTCTAGAGGTGCAGCATCTACAGCCGGAAGTGGCTTTGCATGAACCCCATTTAGCGCTTGATGGTGGCTGGGATGGATTAGACTGTATTCGACAGCTAGTAGAAACCTCTCCCACCTATCTATGTTCTGGTGGCGTCTTTTTAATCGAGATAATGGTAGGGCAAGCTGAGCAGGTAGCAGCTCTGCTGCACAGTCAAGGGAGCTATCACAACATTGAAATTCACACTGATTTAGCCGGAATTGAAAGGTATGCTCTAGCATATCGCTATTAGTCACGTTACAAAATTTCCAATCCCAAATTGCCTTACTTCTGCCAGATGACACAAGTTACCCTAGAAGCCCTAGTCGCTGGGGTGAATGCTGGATATTTGATTAGTTTTCCTACAGATACGGTTCCGGCTCTAGCAGCCCGACCCGAGCGGGCTGATTTAGTATTTACAGCCAAGCGGCGAAGCCAAAGCAAACCCTTAATTTTGATGGCAGCCACTCCAGCTGAGCTGTGGTCTTTTACGTTTGGCAGTACAGACGAGCAGCTGATTTGGCAACAAGTGGCACAAGCCTACTGGCCTGGAGCGCTGACGCTGATTTTACCAGCAAGTGAGTGTGTCCCACCAGCAATGAACCCCAACGATCCGAAGACGATTGGGTTACGGGTACCCAATAATACAGTTGCACGCAACATCCTGTCACGAACCGGACCGCTTGCTACCACGAGTGCCAATTTGTCGGGTCAGCTGCCTCTACTAACGATGGCAGAAATAGCTGCCCAATTTCCAGATGTTTTAATCCCATCAAGAGAATTGTTAGCGGTTGAATCCGGAATCGGCATTCCTTCTACTGTTGTTAAATGGATGGGCTCTCATTGGGAAGTTTTGCGGCAGGGAGCGGTTAAGCTAGAGTATGGTGTGGAGTGACTGGATATATACTGGAATCGGATTAGGATTGGGTTTAAGCTGTGGTTGGCTGTGGGCGCAGCGAGGTCGTCTATTTCACTTATCCTCAGCATCCGCAATAGCTAAGCAAGAAACGGTGGCACCCGATCAGCAAAATCTCCTAGAACGGCTAGAGGCTTACCAGTTGGCATATCAGCTGGCAGAGGAAATGAGTCGATTTAAAGCCGGGTTTCTGGTACGGGTTTCCCATGAGCTACGTTCGCCTCTCAACAGTCTGATCGGTCTGCATCAGTTAATTCTGTCCGACTTATGTGAAAATCCGGATGAAGAGCGCGAGTTTGTCACTAAGGCTAACGAGGCGGCGCTGAAGTTAGTGAAGCTACTTGATGAAATTCTCAACGTAGCTAGAGCCGAACATGGTACGAATCAGCTAGAGATTCAGCCGCTCCAGCTAGCTGCAGTGTTGCAGGAAATGTATCAATTAACCCATCTGCTGGCTCTAAATCGTAACTTTCAGCTGCGGGTATCGCCACCTGCTCCAGAAATCTATATCCTGGCAGATCCTCGTTGGCTACAGCAGGTATTAGTAAGTTTAGTCAATACTTCACTTGTCCAAATGGAGGAGGGTAGTATTTACGTTTCTGCCAAAACTCTATCGGCACTCAGCGTTCCGCCAGGGGTAGCTCCAGTGGCTGCCTTGAGCGGGCTTGATTACGTTTACATTTGGCTTGATGTCCAGATGAATCCAAATCTTTGGAGTCAAGAAGCCGTGGATTTAATGCACACTACATCAGTTAATCAGACCGTTACTCCCTCGTCTGGACTTTCACTGATGATGAATCAGACACTAATAGAACTGATGAAAGGTCATCTAGAGGTTTTCCCAATATCAATGGATATCAGTGAGTCCCCTTGGACTCGGATTCAACTTGCCATGCCCATTGTCATTCCTGAAGCTGCAACTTTTGGAGCGGAAGGGGACTGAGTTGGGGCTGATTGAACAGTACCATCGTAGTGCTAGTATTAGCCTTAAACCCAATCCGTTCGTAAAACTGTTGTTGATGGGTCGTCATGAGATAGACGCGCTCCACCCGGTTCATGTGCGGATGGCTCAAAACAGTTTCAACCAATTTTCGCCCCAAGCCAGCACTACGATAATCTGGTTGGATCACAACATCCCAAATGGTGGCGCGGTAAATACCATCTGAGGTAGCTCTAGCAAACCCAATTAGCCTCTCTTGATCCCAAACAGTGATGACAGGATTACTGTTAGCAATAGCGATGCTTAAGTCTTCAACACTTCGCTCCTGAGCCCAAAAAGCTCCCCGCTTTAATAGTGATTGAAGTTGGCTCAAGTCAAAAGACTTGTGCTCAGAGAACTGAATATGACTACAATCCATAATTTACTGTTACATACATTGAGGATTGTAACTCCAACTTCACATTTTGCAAAGTAACAGCTTAGTGACGTTTATTAACTCACTCTTGTTTCCCCCTGCTCCCTGCCCCCCTGCCCCCTGCCTCTTCTATCGGCACACCCAACGCCACAAAGGATGACTAGGTCCCTGCTGTCGAATTCGGCAAACCTTTTGTTCGAGGCGCTGCTGTTCTTGAGGAGGCAGTCCCAGGAGCATGTTCCGACTTTGCCACGCCAAAACGGCAACAGTCATGGCAATACAAAAAGTCAGTCCTAAGGTTGGCAGAGGGTTGTAATAGAGACCATATCGCACCGCTACCCAGGTAAAGTATTGCAGCCATATGGCAATTTCTGCACGCAGCCCCCATAGGCTTAAAGGTGCAATACTAACCCATAAGATCCCTACTACTAACCACCTGCTATAGACCTTGAGCTGGTGTAATCTTTGCACCTGCTGCTTAAAAACTGGGTCGAGATGCACATCTGCTCTAACTGATTCAAAAGGTTGGATCTCTGACTGGTCCATGACATGTGCGCGATTTAAGCCAAGCTGATTATCGACCGTCGTCCGAACTGGTCAAAGCATCAACAGGATCTGTACTGATAGTCTTTGGTGGCTGACTGTAGCGACGCCACCAAGCAAGTAAGGGACTGGCGATAAAGATACTAGAATAAGCTCCCATTGTGAACCCAATGATCAGAGCTAGGGAGAAGTTTCTCAGGCTTTCACCGCCAAAGAGGAAGATGGAAAACAACGTTAGCAGTACCGTTAATGTCGTGTTGATGGAGCGCGTGAGGGTCTGATTGACAGCATCATCCACAATTTGGTTAATAGAATTGTTCGGATTGAGTTTAAGGATTTCCCGAATCCGGTCATAAATGACGACTGTGTCCGTGACGGAGAAGCCAGTGATTGTTAAGAGTGCGACGATAAACAAGCTATCGACTTCTACACCCAGCACTAGACCCAAAAAAGCGAAAACCCCAACGGTAATTAAGACATCGTGGAACAAGGCAAGAATTGCAATGACTGCATAATCTGTCTGAAATCGCCATCTTAGGTAGGCGACAATGCCAATAAAGGACACAACTAGAGCCAACAAACCAGAAGATAAGAGTTGTTGACCGATGATGGGACCAACGGTGTCAATTTGAGTAGCTTGAGGATTAAATTCACCAAGTTTTTGGCTCAAGGCAGTTTGCAACTGCGTGCGTTGGTCTACATTTAATGTCTTTGTCCGTAAGGAGACTGCCTGTTGATTTTGACCGACAATTTGGATGCTGCTGTTGCCGAGTCCTTGCTCGTCAACGATTTGCCGAACTGTGGCGATGTCTATTGGGCGATCGCAGTTGTGCGGCACTTGACAATTGCGTTCAAACTGGAGTCGGGTACCACCCGCAAAATCTAGACCAAGCCGTAACGGTGCGCCTAGTTGTTGCCAGGAAATCCCCATTGACACTAAGCCACTAAGGATAAGAGCCGCAGAAAACGTCCACCACCAACGCTGCTGTCCGATGACGCTAAATTTCATCTCGCCCCCTGTGTCTGAGACTTCAATGTGGATGGCAGATTAGGACAAAACAGTTCGGGCTTCCGTAATCCAGGGAAGCTCAATGTCAGTAAGAGCAGCGTGCGGCTACAGGTAATTGCTGTAAATAAATTGACTCCCAGTCCCAGCATCAGTGTGATCCCAAAGCCCCGAACTAGACCTGAACCTAGCCAAATCAGCGCTAAACAAGCAATTAACGTGGTGACATGGCTGTCTAGAATGCTGGACCAAGCTCGATAGAACCCAGCCTCTACTGAACGATATAGGGTTTTGCCAGCGCGAAGTTCCTCACGAGTGCGCTCAAAAATCAGGACGTTGGCATCAACTGCCATCCCAATACTAAGGATAAATCCAGCAATCCCCGCCAAGCTCAAGGTGAACTGTAACCCAGCAAAGACAGCATAGGTTAACACGGCATAGATGATTAAAGCTACATCAGCGATGATTCCAGGCAGTCGGTAGTAGAGCACCATAAAGACCAACACTAGAACTAGACCACCGATCCCGGCATAGATGCTGCGTTGGATGCTGTCTTTACCCAAGGTGGCTCCAACTGTTCGGTTCTCTACGACTTCTACAGGGAATGGCAAAGCCCCACCTTTAAGCTGAACTGCCAGGTCGTTTGCCGATTTGGCAGTAAAGGTGCTGCTGCTAATCGTGGCTCGCCCACCACTGATGCCTGTCTGTGCATATTCGGCACCGACACTAGCAGCACTAATTAATTTGTTGTCTAGAAAAATGCCAATGCTGCGTCCCGTACCAGCGAGATTCTTCGTTAACTTAGCGAACAATTCGCCGCCAAACTGGTCGAACTGGAGGTCAACGTCCCAGGCGTTGCTGTTAGGATGCGGCGCAGCACCTGCATCCTTGAGATATTTACCAGTTAGTGGGGGGTTGGTGCTTTCAAATAGCCCTAAAAGCGCCTGATTTGTCTGATTGAGGGAGACTTGATTTTTGGCGATCACTGCCGCATCTCCACTCTGCCTCAGCTCTGCCTGCTGAGCTAGCTTGGCTTGTTGAACCTGGTATTCAGCAGTTAGTTGCCCCTCTGTGCCTGGCTTTTGTAGGCGAAACTCCAGTTGTGCTGTACCGCCTAGCACCCGTTCTGCTTGCTGGGGATCACTCACCCCTGGCAGTTGCACCAAAATTTGGTTGTTGCCCACCGTCTGTACCACTGATTCAGAGACGCCAAGACCGTTAATTCGATTTTCTAGGACTCTCTGAACTGCTGCCAAATCTTGGGGGCTGATTTGCTTAACTTCCTGGGAAGGCTTCACCTGAATTGTCAGTTGTGCCCCTCCTCTTAGGTCTAGCCCTAAAGGAACAGGATACTTAACAATCACCACAATGGCGACGACGAGAAGAATGAGGATCAAACCCAATAGCGATCGCTGTCTTTGCATACCCTAACCCGCTCCGAAGTTCCGAGCTTCCTAAAGGAAGAGCTCCGCTAACGGAGGCAACCTCTCTTACGAAGTTCCGCTCGGGGGAGACCTCCGCTCGGACTTCGCGCTCCGCTCGGACTTCTCTCCGACAAATGCTATGATAATCCGTTTTGTGCGGCTTGAGCATAAGACAGCAACACAGCTAAACTTGTAGAGTCACCATTTTTTGCACCGCTTCTACGATTTGCTCTGGCTGCACAATTGTCAATCGTTCCAAAGTTCCGTTATAAGGGGTAGGGATATCTTGGGAAGCTAGCCGCAGGACTGGTGCATCCAGTTCGTCAAATAAGCGATCATTAATTGAGGCAATTATTTCTGCCCCAATGCCGCCAGTTTTCATTGTTTCTTCAACAACAATAGCCCGATGCGTTTTACGCACTGAAGCGCCAATTGTTTCTATATCAAGCGGTTTTAAAGATATCAGGTCAATAACTTCTGGATCGTAACCATCCTTTTCTAGAATCTTCGCTGCTTGCATCGCATGATGACGCATCCGTGAGTAGGTCAAAATCGTAACATCCTCACCTTGCCGCACCACCTCTGCTTTATTCAGCGGTAACAAGTACTCTTCTGCTGGCAGTTCTTCCTTAAGGTTGTAGAGCAAGACATGTTCAAAGAAGAGCACCGGGTTGTCATCACGGATGGCAGATTTGAGCAAACCTTTAGCATTGTAGGGTGTAGAGCAGGCAACAATCCTGAGACCAGGAACTGCCTGAAAGTATGCCTCTAACCGCTGAGAATGTTCTGCTCCCAACTGCTTCCCCACACCACCAGGACCACGAATCACAATTGGAATCTTGAAGTTGCCACCAGAGGTGTAGCGCAGCATCCCAGCATTGTTAGCAATTTGGTTGAAGGCAAGAAGCAAAAAGCCCATATTCATGCCTTCAATAATTGGTCGGAGCCCTGTCATAGCAGCTCCGACTGCCATACCAGTAAAGCTATTTTCGGCAATCGGAGTATCTAAAACCCGTAGTTCGCCGTATTTTTTGTATAGGTCTTTTGTTACTTTATAAGAACCACCATAGTGACCTACATCTTCCCCAAGGACAAATACAGATGGGTCACGCTCCATTTCTTCATCAACGGCGGCGCGTAGGGCTTCAAAGAAAAAAGTTTCTGCCATTAGACTGCTGAGTTTGATTACTTTTGTTTGTCATCTTAACCTTTGACGCTGGGAAATAGAGTGTGCAAGCACACTCATTTTTTGAAGTTCGCCTTACCACTGGGGAGAAGCCCAGATTAACGCCTCAGCATCCTGACTGTTTAGGGGAGGGGAGAAAAGATATCCTTGACCATATTCACAATTTAACTCTCTTAGAAGTGCTACCTGCTCTTGGGTTTCCACCCCTTCTGCTGTTACGGAAATCCCAAGTTTTTGTGCCAATGTGGCAATTGTCTCTACAATCTCAGAATTCCCCAATAAAGCGTCAGGACTGCTAACGAAGGAGCGGTCAATCTTCAATCCACTAATAGGAAAGTGGTGCAGACGAGCTAATGATGAATAGCCAGTCCCAAAGTCATCAATGGACAGCTGAATACCCAAAGCTTGTAGTTGTGAGAGTGCAGAGGTTGCCGATGTGTCATTTTCCATAATGACGCTTTCCGTAATCTCCAGTACTAAGCTGCTGGCATGAAGACCAGTCTCGTGCAAAATTTGCTGGATTTGCTGCGTCAGATCCGGCTGGGAAAACTGCTTGAGAGAAAGATTAACGCTGATTTTTAAGGGCGAAGGGATACTGTTGCGTTCTAGCCAGGCTTGCATCTCGTGGCAAGCACGGCGCAGCACCCAGTAGCCAATTGGGACTATTTGACCAGTTTCTTCTGCAACTGGGATGAAATCAGTGGGCGTAACGAGACCACGGTCTGGATGCTGCCAGCGAATTAAAGCCTCAAAACCTGCAATTCTACCGCTGGCGAATGCCACAATCGGTTGGTAATAAACTTGAAACTCCTGACGGTCAAGGGCGTGACGCAGATCTGTCTCCAACTGCAATCGAGCCACTGCCTGAGTGTACATATCTGGGTTAAAGATCTCGTAGCGTGCCCTACCCAGTGCCTTAGCACGGTACATTGCCGTGTCAGCAGCACGCAGGATGTCTTCTGGTCGCTCAAAGTTAGTTGTACTTAGAGCAATGCCAATACTCACAGTAGTGAACACCTCTTGCCCATTCAGCTCAAAGGGCAACGCTAGTGCCTCTTGTATGCAGTCAGCAAGGTGGAATACGTCGCTGAGGTCTTTGAGCCCCTCCATAAGAATGGTGAACTCGTCTCCTCCCAGCCGGGCAACCGTATCTGTAGAATGTAGACAGGCTGCCAGACGACTTGCAATAGCAATCAGGAATTGGTCTCCCATGAGATGTCCAAGGCTGTCATTGATCACCTTGAAGCGATCTAGATCCAGAAACAAGACAGCAAATCGCTCTTCTCGATGCTGTTTGGTCCGATGGAGTGCCTGTCCGAGACGGTCCATAAACAAAGCTCGGTTGGCTAGATCTGTTAATGAGTCGTGGAACGCATTATGTAATAATTTCTCCTCTGCTACTTTGCGCTCAGTGATATCCTCGACGCTACCTTCGTAGTAAAGCAATATGCCATTATGATCTCGAACGGCGCGCGCATTCTCTGAAATCCAAATCACACTGCCATCTCGGCGATGGACCTGGGATTCAAAATTTGAGACAGCATCGTATTTTTGCATCTGATGCACAAACTCTGTCCGCCGATCTGAGTCAACGTAGAGTTGCTGTCCGATATTTGTCAGATTTACGATTAATTCTTGCGAGGATTTGTAGCCATAAATCTTGGCTAATGTTGGATTGGCACTGATGTAGAATCCCCTCGGGTCAGTTTGAAAGATCCCCTCCACAGCGTTCTCAAAGATGCTGCGATATTTCTCCTTTGCCTGCCGCAGATCCTCCTCCATGCACTTACGCTGGGTGAGGTCAGTGACAAAGCCTTTCACCCCTATAATCCGGTCATTACCGTGCCAAACTATGTTCCCTTTCTCCCATAGCCATTTTTCTTCACCTGATTTAGCACGAATGCGATATTCAACAACATAAGGTTGCTGCAAAGCGATCCCTGTCTTAATGGCATTTAAGACTTTGGGCAAATCATCAGGATGAGTGATGGCGTTATAGGCTCCATGTTCCCCCACCAGTTCTTCGCTTGTGTATCCAGTGAGAGCCAAACACCCTTCACTGACATATGTCATTGGGTATCCAGGGGTGTTAGAACAGAAGAAAGCAATGCCTGGTAGAGAATCAATGAGGGCAGTCAATCGCCCCTGACTTTCTTCGAGTGCGGCTTCAATTTTCTTGCGCTGAATGCACTGGGCAATGGAGGTAGCTATGGTTGACAGTCGATTAAGAGTGAATTCCGTCAGCGGTTGTTGGGCAAACATCGCCATCACTCCTACCACTGCATCTTCCACCAGCAGCGGATATCCTGCAAAAGCGACCATTCCCGTTTGCGCTGCCCATTCCTGATCGCTGACATTGGGATCGCCAATGACTGTATTTGTCAGATGTGGTTGGCGATTTTGAGCGATGCGACCGATCTTCAACTGACCCATTGCCACTCGACTATGGGGACCATCAAGATGAGTGTATAGCCCAGCACTGGCGAATAGCTCTAGCACATTCTCGGCTTCATTCAAAAGCCAAGTCCGAGCAAATGCCACATCCAGGTGTTGCACCAAGGTTTCAGTACATTGCTGTAAAATTGCCTGTAGATTGTCACTTTTTGTAAGAACACGGCTGACATCTGTCGTTAATGCCGCCAGTTTTGCCAATTCGGTCGTTCTCGCCTCGACCCGTCGCTCCAACTCGTCATGAGTTCTTTGCAGTTGCTCTCTACTCTTGTTGAGGGCAGCAATTTGCAACAAGGTCGTCCAGTAGGCGATCGCTCCTCCTACAAATGAGAGAGTGACTAGCAAAGCGATCAAGAGCGCGGTGCTGGGTTTGCCAAGTACTGTGTTTAACCTATTACCGACAACCCAGCTAACAGTGACAGCACTACAGGTTAATAGGATCGGGATGAGTACCCACCGCAGTACTAAGTCTTGAACTTGAGCGTAGGATTGACCATAGTAACGCTCTAGTTGCTGCCGCATTTCATGGCTCCCGCTCAAGGCAAAAGTCTAAGGCGCTACCTGGTTTCACTTATCGGCTCAGTAATTTTGCTTGCAACCTGACTGCCATAGATTCTCCGCCTTTATATTCCTCTGTCATGAGCTTAAGCTCAGACTTAGCCGATGACACATGGTAAATTCACGGATTTTTGACAAGGCTTAACCTAACCACCGGGCAGCATCCTTGGCATGATATGTGAGGATTAGGTCAGCGCCAGCGCGTTTGAAACCAGTTAAAGTTTCCATCACCACTCGCTCTTCTTCAATCCAACCGTTAAGGGCAGCAGCTTTAATCATCGCGTATTCGCCAGAAACGTTATATGCGGCAACTGGTAAATCGGTTGCTTCCTTAACTCGCCAGATGATGTCCATGTATGCTAAAGCTGGCTTAACCATCAGCAGATCAGCCCCCTCAGCAATGTCGAGATCAATTTCTTTGAGGGCTTCACGGGCATTACCTGGGTCCATCTGGTAGGTGCGGCGATCACCAAACTGTGGCGCTGAATCAGCTGCATCACGGAAAGGACCGTAGTAAGCCGAAGCATACTTAGCCGCGTAGGACATAATCGGTGTGTCTTGGTATCCAGCCTCATCTAACCCCTGGCGAATTGCTTGCACAAACCCATCCATCATTCCTGAAGGAGCAATGATATCAGCTCCTGCCTTGGCTTGAGCGACAGCTGTCTTCTTAAGTAGCTCTAGTGTCGGGTCATTTAAGACACGTCCACTCAAGTCACCGATTTGCAGATAGCCGCAGTGACCGTGAGTTGTGTATTCGCACAGACATGTATCGGCAATCACGACTAAATCTGGCACTGCCGTTTTCACCGCAGTGGTAGCCTGTTGCACAATGCCGCAATCATGCCATGCACCAGTCGCTTCTGCGTCTTTGTCTTCAGGAATGCCAAATAGGATAATGCCAGGAATGCCAAGGTTATAAACTTCCTTTGCCTCCTCGACTATCTTATCTACTGATAACTGATAGACTCCAGGCATAGATTTAACTTCTTTGGCAATTCCCTCACCTGGTACAGCGAACAGGGGGTAGATTAAATCGTTAGTAGTCAAGACAGTTTCGCGCACCATTCGACGTAGCTGGGGGTGGCTGCGCAGGCGGCGAGGGCGATGGATGGGAAACATGGCTTCTTGTCAAAGGTGAATTAGCTAGATGCAGTCAGGGGCAATAGCACAGTGCTATCGTCCCCTATAACAGCCGAAAAATGAAGGGATAGCGGAATGGCTCGTCAGGGTTACCGAGAGTGTGGACAATTGCCCAAATCGTTAAGCCCCAATGGACAATGTAAAAGATGGGTGCAAGTATCAAACCAAGCAAACCAAGGGTTAAGAAGGCTAATACTCCAATAATTATCCCATACACCCACACGTTGAAGTGAAAATTAATTGCTTCCTTAGCGTTGTCCTTGACAACCGGGTCTTCAGATATAAACAAGATGGAAATTGGTACCCCAACTGACAAAAATATGGTGCTAAGAAAGATTGACCCGTGACTCAGTGCTGATAGCAGCTTTCGCTTATCCTTATCGTAGACGTTGTCGTACATGTGCCACCTCAAAGTTTGTAGAGTATTTTCTTGATCGCGAAAGGCGGTCATCGCAAGCGATGCCTACGATGACTTCCGACTATTGTCGCAGCTTGTTATCTTTAATAAAGAGCATATTTGATTAAATACTTCTTTTTTAATTATTCCACGTACAACACTACAGTCCGGCTCCATGATATCTAATGACCTACAGGCAGAACTTCAAACAGCAGTTGAGCGACGGCGAAACTTCGCTATTATCTCTCACCCTGACGCTGGTAAGACAACACTGACAGAAAAACTCTTGCTCTACGGAGGAGCCATTCATGAAGCTGGAGCCGTGAAGGCACGACGAGCGCAGCGCAAGGCGACCTCAGACTGGATGGCAATGGAGCAACAGCGAGGCATTTCAATTACCTCAACGGTATTGCAGTTTGAGTACCGGGGCTGTCAAATTAATTTGCTAGATACTCCTGGTCACCAAGACTTTAGTGAAGATACTTATCGGACTCTGGCGGCTGCAGATAATGCTGTAATGCTGATTGATGCGGCTAAAGGTCTAGAGCCGCAGACTCGCAAGTTGTTTGAAGTCTGCCGCCTGCGATCGCTTCCGATCTTCACTTTCGTCAATAAACTTGACCGTCCAGGTCGCGAACCATTAGAACTCTTAGACGAGATTGAGCAGGAGCTAGGGTTACAGACATATGCTGTTAACTGGCCAATCGGCATGGGCGAACGCTTCAAAGGCATATTCGATCGTCAACAAGAGCAAATTCACTTATTCGAACGTAGTGCCCACGGTAGCCGCGAGGCTTTGGATACGGTTGTTCAATTGGGAGATCCCAAAATTGAACAACTGTTAGAGCAGGATCTCTATCATCAGCTCAAGAATGATCTAGAACTCCTAGAGGGTCTGGGACCAGAACTGGACAACGAGTTGGTCCACCAAGGCAAAATGACACCAGTGTTCTTCGGCAGTGCCATGACCAATTTTGGTGTGGAGCTATTCTTGAATACCTTTCTCGACTACGCCCTCAAGTCTGGGGCTCACAACAGCAATCTGGGTGAAATTTCACCAACCTACCCAGAATTTTCTGGCTTCGTCTTCAAACTTCAGGCCAACATGGACCCGAAGCATCGAGATCGAGTGGCGTTTATCCGTGTCTGCACTGGTAAGTTTGAAAAAGACATGCTGGTCAATCATGCTCGGACTGGAAAAACTGTCCGCCTGTCGCGACCTCAGAAACTTTTTGCCCAAGACCGGGAATCAATTGATGTTGCCTATCCAGGTGATGTCATTGGTCTGAATAATCCTGGGATGTTTGCAATTGGCGATACAATTTATACAGGTCAAAAACTGGAGTACGAGGGGATTCCCTGCTTTTCACCAGAGATATTTGCGATTTTGCGAAACCCAAATCCTTCTAAGTTTAAGCAATTCCATAAAGGGGTTTCTGAGTTGCGGGAAGAGGGTGCAGTGCAGATCGTTTACTCAGATGATGAGTCTAAGCGTGACCCAATTTTGGCAGCAGTAGGTCAGCTGCAATTTGAAGTGGTACAATTCCGCTTGCAGAACGAGTATGGGGTGGAAACTCATCTAGAGTTGTTGCCCTATACTGTTGCACGTTGGGTAACTGGTGGTTGGGAGGCGTTGCAACAGGTGGGACGTCTGTTTAATACAGTGACAGTGAAAGACAGTTGGGGACGACCGGTGTTGCTGTTTCGCAATGAATGGAATTGTCAGCAGGTAGAGGGAGAACATCCGGAGCTGAAATTATCAGCGATCGCGCCTGTGGTTTCTGGTCGAGAACCTGTGAAATAGGTAAACAGGACGATGCTCTCTATTAGAAAACGCACTTTTTAATAAATCATTGTGTTTTTTTTGCTACGAGCAACCTATAATCAGCTTTACTATCTCTTGGGATAGAACAGAACCTTACCTTCATGTGGTAACTGACTGGTAGAGCTCCTGCTTCAAGGTTCCACAAGAGGTCAAGTTTCTCATAACTTCCTATCAACAGTTAACAACATCGCTCTTCAGTTACTAACTGTTGAGTAAATGAGCTGCTGATTGGGGAGGTGATAACTAACAACACATTCTCGTCACTTAAGGAACTCCAAGCTATGCCCTTAGCAAAGCGATGTCTTGCGGAATTCATAGGAACTTTCTGGCTTGTTTTCGGAGGTTGTGGTAGCGCGGTGCTAGCGGCAGCTTTCATCGCTAATGACACAAAGCTCGGTACCTTAGGTCCCTATCCATTAGGTATTGGGTTGGTCGGTGTTTCTCTAGCTTTTGGACTGACATTACTGACCATGGCTTACACCATTGGTTCAATCTCCGGTTGCCACATCAACCCCGCCGTCTCAATTGGTCTGTGGGCAGGTAAACGCTTCCCAGCTTCGGAACTCATCCCTTACATTGGAGCTCAGGTGTTTGGGGGGATACTAGGTTCAGGTATTATCTACATAATTGCCAGCGGCAAACCAGACTTCAAACTTGGTGGATTTGCTTCCAATGGGTATGGAGATCACTCTCCAGGACAGTATGCCTTGTTTTCTTGTTTTGTCGCTGAGGTAGTTCTGACCTTCATCTTTCTACTCATTATTCTGGCAGCTACCGATCGCCGTGCCCCAGTAGGGTTTGCTCCCATTCCCATCGGTCTATCTCTGACGCTGATTCACTTAATCAGCATTCCAGTAACCAACACATCAGTTAACCCCGCTCGGAGTACAGGTCCGGCAGTCTACGTCGGTGGCTGGGCAATTGCTCAATTATGGCTATTCTGGGTAGCTCCGATTATAGGAGCATTACTGGCAGGATGGCTCTATGCAGCGGTGTTTGCTGAGCCAAAACAGAGATTTACAGAGTCAGTATCTTCAGTTCCTCCTGTATAAATCGCAGCAAGCTGATAGTTAAAAGCTGAGTTTTGGGTATGTTGAGAGGGAACGGAGGAGGAGAATTTTATGGCTTCTGTTCCCTACTCGTACCTGAAGACTGGTCTCTCGGCGCTGAAGCACGGAGATTACCAAGCAGCGATCGCTCACCTTGAGCTTGCTCAACGTAAGCTAAGGAGCTACCTCCGGCAGAACGTTGAGACTGTGTGTCACAACCCGTCCCTGCCCTTACATTCCCTCACCAAAGTACAGATGGGGTTAGTGCTGGCATACCATAAAACTGGCGAAATTGAGCGTGCAGTCGCTCTATGTCAGACGCTAACTGAAAACACCGATTCCAAAGTCAAAGACTGGGCAGATCGGATTCACGCTGATTTGACAAAAATAAGAAGACAAAGAGGACAAGGCGCAGCCGACTCACTCTTTGAAGGTTTCCTCCAGGAGAACGTCGGGGACAAGGTAAAAATAGGAAACTCCTACAACTCTCCCCCTGCTCCCCCTCTCCCCCCTGCCCCCCCTGCCCTCCTCCCTAAGCG
>JAFAVL010000705.1 GCA_019242465.1 Chroococcidiopsidaceae cyanobacterium CP_BM_RX_35
TAGGGTTATCAGTTGCCATCAACCTGATCGCCGACCCTGATTGGGACAAAGACAGATTTGAGACTATCCGTCAGTGGTGTCTAGAAATCCCGGAGATCGTCAATATCAGCGTCAACACACCTTATCCAGGAACAGAAACTTGGCGCACGGAGTCGCGCCAACTCACAACCCGCGATTACCGCCTCTTTGACATTCAACATGCAGTTCTTCCGACCAAACTACCTCTAAGCGAATTCTATGCAGAATTGGTCAAGACCCAGCAGGTATTGAACAAAAAGCACCTGGGTTGGGCCGCAATCAAGTCGGTAGCAAAAATCGCTACTGGTCAACTCTTACGAGGGCAAACAAACTTCGTGAGCAGCCTCTGGAAGTTTGACAGCGTTTACAATCCCAACCTGCTCCTATCTGAGCACCAGCAGCCAGTTAAGTATGAGATTTCATTGCCGCCACCGCCACAGAAGAAAGTGGATCGTAAAACAATGTACATTCACACACCCGCAGGTCGTCACGGACGCGCTATCGACAATTCTACCGAGGAGTTCGTCAACGAAACCCGAATGGGCACAGGTGTTTGACGATATATGGTATCAGCTAGTTGGGGCTGACTGCATCTGATGGGTAATGGAGGACACCATTTGACTAATCTCCTGAAGTTTTGCCACCACTTGACCTCCAGTAAATAAGGCTTCTGCTTTAGCTATACCTGATTGCATATCTGAGCAAACACCAGAACGCCATAGATAGAACCCGCCGTTCCAGAGGGCTGATTGCATCAACTCTGAAGACTCCCCTTGCAACACAGACTGCATCGCTCCCACCAATTGTGGAGTCGAGCCAAGGGGGACATTTTTAGTGGTAAAACCGTACTCGCGGGGTACGAGATGCAAGCGCTCTATAGGAGCAACAAGATCATCAGATGTATTGGGTGAAGACAAGCCAATAATAGCCGTGCGATCGCGCGGTAGATCGACACTGCCCTCTAATCCCTTCACGGTTGTAAAATTGCTAGTTCCACGCCTAGCAAAAGCTGATTGAAACATAGCTTCGGTGGGAGGATGGACAAATCCAGCAATGATATGAGCTTCCCCGCTATAAGGACACCAAATTAGCTCCATAGTGGCGAAGGGAGGACGCTTACCAATTTGATCGCGGTATTGAAATATGCTGTGAGCCTGCGGAAAATGCTGAGGTAGATAAATAAATCCCATTCCCGTAGTCTTCAATACCTGCTGGGTTTGAGCCAGAGATAGTCCCGTCCAATCAACACCCAAGCCCTGCCAAATGTCGATCAGTGGCACTCCATACTTAGTCGGCATGCGATCGCTGCCATGCATCACCACTGGCTGTCCAGATGCCGTAAGTAGCAAAGCTGTCAGAGGAGTTATCGGTGCAGTGCGCTCTCGCCCATCATAGGGCACACCCAAAACTATTACAGGGCTTGTAGACACAATCGGCTGTAGTTTTGGTCCTAATTCATCGTAAGCATCCAGCATCCCTGCCAGCTCTTCCCCTATAGGACGTTTAATCCGATGAGCAATCAGAAATGCTCCAATCTGTGCTGGTGTCGCTTCTTGCTGCAAGATCATCCTAGTTGCAGATGCTGCTTCCGCCCGATTTAAGTCCTCCCCAGTATGAACACCACTTCCGACTTTTCGCAGCAAATCTCTAAAGGCATTGCTCATGATGATTACTCAAGACGCTGACAACTGCTGTTTATCGCAGCAGCCGTCAAAATTCTTTGGCCTATACTCACACATTAGCTGCCAGAAGTGCTGAATTGGGGGAATGTGTAACCGATCTTGGGTCGTCACCATGACCACCCGACGAGTTAAGCTGTTGCCCTCAGCCGCTAGGGAACGAACGGCTAGGGTGGGATCTAGACAGATTTCCACTAATGCTGAATGCGGTAGTAGAGCTAATAATTCCCCCTGCCGCACGACTCCTCGAAAGGCATCGAGCGTATTCACCTCTAAAGTTGCGTGGAGTACAGCTCCTAACCGCTCAAATCGCTCCTGTACTAGGCGCTGCATCCCATAACCATCCTTAAACACCACTTGCGGAAAACGAGTGAGTTCTGACCAGGGTACTTGTTCGTACTGAGTCAATGGGTGATTTGCTGCCATTAAAACTTCGATGGGTTCATCGAATAACACTTCTACC
This sequence comes from Chroococcidiopsidaceae cyanobacterium CP_BM_RX_35, assembly GCA_019242465.1. The sequence goes on from JAFAVL010000705.1 coordinate 2,161, forward strand.
ACCATCTCTGGACCAGTCGTTAAAAAGCGATTTTGCATCACAATTGCTAGATCTACCATGTCATCCTTCAGGACTTTCAAGGCGCGATCACTGCCCAAAGAAGTTACCCGTAACTGCACATCTGGGAATCCATGACAAAACTTTTGCAAGACTGGAGGCAAGTAATAGGCGCAGAGCGAAGGGATTGCCGCGATGCAAAGTTCTGGCTGCCTCCCTGCGCTCAAATCCGCTAATTC
>JAFAVL010000216.1 GCA_019242465.1 Chroococcidiopsidaceae cyanobacterium CP_BM_RX_35
CAGTCAGCTCTCCATAGTCTTGGGGGTGTTTAGTCTCGCATGGCTGCTAGGTGTCATTGTCCCCATACCTGCTGGTCTAGGTATCTTTGAAGCTACGGCAATCGCACTTTTGGCCCACAGCTTTTCTCCCACCCTCATCATTAGTGCGATCGCTCTATATCGGTTAGTTAGCATTCTGGCTGAAGCTGCTGGTGCTGGACTGGCATGGCTAGACGAATACCTGAGTTCTATTAACTAGAATTAAGACAGATTTGATTCTGACTGAATCTAGACTGAAACTTGAGCAAGGAGAGTTACTCATGCCGAAAGCAATCTGGAATGGTGCTGTTTTAGCCGAGAGCGATCACACTGAAGTCGTGGAAGGCAATCAATACTTCCCACCTGATTCAATTCACCGGGAGTACTTCAAAGAAAGTCAGACTCACACAACCTGCCCTTGGAAAGGTGTTGCCAGTTACTACAACATTGAGGTAAATGGACAGGTGAACAAGGACGCTGCTTGGTACTATCCCACCGCTAAGGAGAAAGCAAAAGATTTTGAGGGTTATGTCGCCTTCTGGAGGGGCGTCAAGGTTGAGTCTTGACATTGATTTAAAGTCATGAGTAATCAGCACCAAGTTGAAATGTCTAATCTCGATCCTGGAAAAGACTTTGCAGCCAACGGTTCTACAAACTCAGCTCTATTGACAAACGAGCCGTTAATTAGGCTGAAGGGCATCTCTAAGACCTTCGGCGAAAATAAGATATTAGATCAAGTAGACCTCAACCTCCAAAAGGGAGAGGCATTGGCTATTATTGGTCCTTCTGGAACTGGAAAATCGACTATCCTGCGGATCATTGCTGGGCTCTTGGCACCTGATGCTGGAGAGGTTTATGTCCAGGGCAAGCCACGAAAAGGGTTAGTTGAGGATACTGCTGACTCAATCGTGATTGGGATGGTGTTTCAGCAAGCTGCTTTGTTTGACTCGCTCACGGTCGAAGAGAATGTTGGCTTTACCCTCTATCAAAACTCGAATTTACCGCGATCACGGATTCGAGAGATAGTCACCCACAGGCTGGAAATGGTAGGGTTGGGGCATGCAATCGACAGCTATCCTGCTGAATTGTCAGGTGGGATGCGGAAGCGAGTGAGTTTTGCTCGGGCAATCACTTACAATCCTGACGACCCCAAAGAAAAGCCAGAGATTTTACTGTACGATGAACCCACTGCTGGTCTCGACCCGATTGCTTCCACTGTGATTGAGGATTTGATCCGCCAGTTGCAGTGTACAGAAGGAATTTGTGGTACTTATGCAATTGTCACTCACCAGCACAGTACCATCCGTCGCACCGCTGACAGAATTGCATTACTCTACCATGGCAATTTGCAGTGGGAGGGTAGCGAAAGTGAGATTGATACCACAGATAATCCTTTGGTGCGACAATTCTTTAGTGGCAGCGTCGATGGACCAATCCACGTTGTTGACTAAAATAATTTGGGATTTTGGATTGCGTTGAAAGTGAATCTGAAATCTATCAGGCAGGAGGGCAAAAGAGATGCGAACACGTATGGTTCGAGAAGGTTCTGTTGGTTTGTTGATCCTGCTGGGACTGGGTCTGGTAGTGGGGCTATTCCTATGGCTGCGTGGCTTTAGTTTTGGTAAGCGTAATTACAAAGCTATAGTTGAATTTGCTGACGCCGGGGGGATGCAGAAAGGAGCGGTGGTTCGTTATCGCGGGGTCGAAGTTGGCAAAATTGTCTCCATCAAACCCAGAGCAAACGGTGTCGATGTGGAAATTGAAATTGATTCACCAAATCTCCTAATACCGCACAACGTTCTAGTCCAAGCAAACCAATCGGGCTTGATTGGCGAAATCTCTATCGATATGACACCTCAAAATCCACTACCAATTGGGGAAGTCAGCGCTAAGCCGAATGATGAAAATTGCGATCGCCAGCTCATTGTCTGCAATGGTTCCCGCTTGCACGGTGAGATTGGCGTCAGCCTCGATCAACTCATTCTCAACTCGACTCGCCTAACCAATCTTTACAGCAACCCAGAGTTATTCGCCAACATTAACAACCTTACGAGAAATGCCTCCATGGCAGCAGCGTCAGTCGTTGCTCTCAGTCATCAACTTAAAAGTTTGACTGTAACAGCGCAACAACAGTTGGGTAGCCTTTCAACCACGGCAAATTCAGTTCAACGTACTGCAAATCAGCTCAGTCTGACGACTACGCAGACAGCAACTAAATTTGGTGCCACTGCTGACCAACTTCGTTTGACTGGTGTGCAAGCAAATCGTTTGGTCTCTGACATCGACGTGCTGCTGAGGGCAAACCGTGGCACCTTGGTGACGACGCTGAATAATCTAAAAGAAACGAGTGAGCGATTGCGTGATACAGCAAGAGGCGCAATTCCCGCACTCAACCGCTTAACCCAGGGGAAATTGATTCAGAATCTAGAGACCTTGTCAAACAATGCAGCCCAGATTTCAACTAACTTGCGCGATGTTTCAAACACATTGAACAGTCCCACCAATATAGTCACACTGCAAAAAACGTTGGACTCTGCCAGGGTGACGTTTGAGAATGCACAGAAGATCACGTCCGACGTAGATCAGCTAACGGGTGACCCAAAAGTTCGCGAAAATCTCAAGCGACTGATCAATGGTTTAAGTGGTTTAGTGTCCTCAACTCAGCAGCTACAGCAGCAAGTTCAGCTAGCCGAGACGCTGAAGTCTGCAAAGGCTGCAATTAACAACCCCAGTTTAGGGAATACCGAATTGGCACTCAGCAACCAAGACACTACAGCGCTAGCTAATACTTTGATTAAGTTGCAGAAACAGCAGACGCGTTAGTTCCAATCTTCTCCTTCGCTTTTGGCTTTCCCCTGGTAAATCGGTTTAGTTGCATGAATTTGGAGAGTTTTCTCGTAAAGGGTAGTTTCAGTAAAACCCCAGAGTTGCATCACTTGGTCCAAGTCTGTCTGGATATCTCTAGCGCCAGGAAAGCCACGGTAACGAATTCGCAGCCGAGCTAGTTCAGATAGGTTGTAATCTGTCGGTTCTCCTGATGATAGGCTATTAACAATCTGGCGGTCGCGACTGTAGAGGGGATGCTGTTGCTCTTTGTTTTCTGAGGCTGAAGCCATAGTTGAATTTTGAATTTTGAGCGTTTGCGCACTGTTGAGAGCGAATTAGATTTTGGATTTAGTTTTTAATCTAAACCAAACATGACATGGTATGGAGGAGTTTTGTTATGAGCGTAGTAGCAGATCCAGTGAAGTTAATGAAACAGAAAGTCGGTCAAGCCGCTGCTGACCGCGTTCAATCTGGTTCAATTGTAGGACTGGGGACAGGTTCAACCACAGCTTATAC
>JAFAVL010000260.1 GCA_019242465.1 Chroococcidiopsidaceae cyanobacterium CP_BM_RX_35
GGAACGTTTATTGGTTTGTTATTCTTTCCTAAAAACGAAAAGAAGGTAGTTGGTCTTTCCAGTACAGAAGAAGTCATGACTTTTTTTCGTCAGAATATGCCAGAAGTGGCTCATCTCCTCTCTAAAACAGAGGCGGAAGCTTTCCTAAAACGACCCCTTTCAACACAATTAAAAACTCGTTGCAACCGCTACCACTATGGTAACAGTGTGCTAATTATGGGAGATGCTGCCCATGCTGTTTCTTCATCTCTTGGTCAAGGTTGTAATAACGCTTTTGAAGATGTGATGGTCTTTGATAGTCTTTTGGATGAGTATGCTGATGAATGGGCTGCTGCTATGGAGCAGTTTACAATTCGCCGTAAACCAGACGCCTACGCTTTATGGGAACTCGATACCAACGTGTTTCCTGTCTCCAAAACATTGTTTATTGAATTCATGGTGCGGGAAAGTTTTGCCAAAATTATGAACAAACTCTTTCCTCAATTTTTCTTACCTCCTTTGCGTGAAGTACTCGCGACAACGGCACTTCCCTATTCAGAGATTCACAAGTCTTATCAAGGTTGGATATCAAAGGTGAAGAAGTCCAATGAGAAGTTATTTTCTCTAAAAGAGAAATTAGGTTAAAGATGCTGGTAAAAGCTATTCACTCAATAAAGTAAAACTACCTGACAGGGCGATTGCCTCAATGGGCTTATTGGCAAGTTCCGTGACGAGTGTGGCAAGGAAGGCATCGTCCAAAGTTGACTCCATTCAGCAAGTGTAGCTAGTATTGGAGATGTAGTTCAAGCCGATTCCTCTTAAGTAGGTATCAGTTCATATCAATACATTTAGGACTATCGTTCCCTGGCTTATTCACCTCACTGCTAACAGGGTAACTTTCCATTTCTTCTGAGGGGAAAGGTTTCAGCAAGGACTGAAGTTCAGCAGTGTTCTGGTTATTGGGATCTAGCCACTTATCATAATCTTGGGGTTTGAGAATCACGGGCATTCGGTCGTGAATCTGCTGTAACGACTGATTTGCTTCAGTCGTCAATATTGTGCCAGTGGGAATATCTTGCCACGTCTCCCATAATCCAGCAAAGGCGAAGGCTCTATTTTCTCTAAGGTGGATGTAGAAGGGTTGCTTTCTCCGCTCCTGCTTCTGCCATTCATAAAATCCATCAGCAGGAATCAAACATCTTCGCCGCTTGAAGGCGTTTCTAAAGGATGGCTTTTCAGCTGCTGTTTCTGCACGAGCATTAATTAGTCAATTTCCCATATTAGGGTCTTTTGACCAACTTGGAATCAAACCCCATTGTAGTAGAGAGAGATGACGTACAGGATTATCATTGGTCTTAATAATGGCAGCAATAGGTTGAGAAGGAGCAATGTTATAGCGTGGAGGAAAGGATGAAGGCACTTCGTCCAATTCAAATATCTCTGCTAGTTCCTCTGCTATAAAGGTAAGAGTGAAACGACCACACATCGGTTTTCAATCTGAAAATACTACTTTTTTGATTTTATCGCAAAGAGCATACAGATTAGAGAAAAACAGTAATAGCTTTATCAACCATTTCCTAGCCCTATAATCTCCTAATCTTTGCTTTGAATGCTATACGAAACAGCTTGATGTTTTATTGATAAAGCATTTCTCAACTTACTGCCACGGAGTGTGCTTTTTGAAAGAAAGTTATCGATACCAAATAATGTTTACCGAGTACTGAGCAATTAGGTTGTTTATCGGCAGAATGGGCATTTGCTCAACCTGGCTCTGGGTGACCAAGATCCGATCAAATGGGTCATGGTGATGATTTGGCAGAGCAGCAACTTGCAACACATGATTCAGTTGAATCGGCAAGCTTTCAAATTGGTTAGAAGATAGCCGAGATGGAATATACACTTGGGGCGGCTCTGGCAGGATGAGTTTTCCAATATTGACTTTGATGACAATCTCCCAAGCACTGGCAGTGCTGAGAAACACATCGTTGTCAGGGTTGGCAATACAACCTCTTGCTGCATCCGATAGTTGAGCATCGTCTATGACCCACCAGATGAAAGTATGGGTATCAAGCAAGAGGCGCATACCTACAGCAAACCAGGACTACCGAAAATCGTCTATGACATCTTCCGGTAAGGGCGCATTGAAGTCAGGAGCGATGAGGACTTTTCCCTGATCTTGTCCAGGAATTCTAGACGACCGCTGTTTCGGTGCAGGCACTAACCGTGCGATCACCACTCCTGCCTCTAAGATGGTGACTTCTTCACCTTGCTTGACGCGATCTAGAAGCTCAACAAACTGGTTAGCAGCTTCAGGAATGCTGATGTTAATTGCCATCTCGGTTGCCCTGGCGCTTTCCTAAGAATCTAGCATGACCCTGGAACCTTCGCACTACAGTTGTAGATAACTAGACAAGAAGCTGAAGATTCCTTCTCTTGGTGTTACGAATCGCTCTCCTTTAGCGACATATCAATAGAGGGTTATGCAGATCTCTAGAGGGAGTTGGAGCAGGGATGACAGTCTCAATGAATCAAGAGCCACCGCGCCACCAAGGAAGTAGCTCCTCGTTGACAGCGCAGACGACAGACGAAGAGTTGGTGCAAATTGCTGGTCAGAGTCCCAGTGCCTATGCAGAACTGTATCGTCGCTATGTTAGCAATGTCTATCGCTACTTGCTGGTGCGTGTTGGGAGCGTACAAGAAGCCGAGGATCTGACGACTCAGACGTTTATGGCAGCCCTACAGGCTATCAACACTTATCAAGGATTGGGGAAATTTCGCTCCTGGCTCCTAGCTATTGCGCGGCGCAAACTCGCCGACTATTTTCGGCAGGAGCGTGCTACCCTCCCCCTGGAGATGGCTCAGCAGGTGCCGTGTCCCAGAAGTTGGTTGGAAGAACACCTCGACCAACAACTGCAGATGGAACAGGTGGCTTTTGTGTTGCAGACTTTGAGTTCCGAGCGAGCAGAAGCCCTAGCCTTACGGCTCTTTGGTCAGCTAACCACTGCAGAAGTGGCTTTGGTGATGGGCAAAACTGAGGCAGCGGTCAAAATGTTAGTCTACCGAGCCATTGGTGACCTCCAGAAGCGATTGCACACAAACCCATAGGAGTACTGAAACAATGCAGGAGAATTCACACCAAGTAGGTACTGAATTGCAAGAAGCCGTTGCCCTGGATGCATGGATCGATGCCCAGTTGCAGGGGCGAGAGGCGATCTCGAATCTGCCCGACTTAGATCCAGACGTGGTTGGTATGACAGCCCTAGCTCACGATCTAATGTCACTAGGGGAAGCGGTCCAACCAGCAGAGGATTTTGTTATGCACTTGTCCGCCCACTTGGAAGGGGCAGCCCTAAATGCTCGTTTGGGACAGCAGTCTAAGTATTTTCCGTAAAAAAGCTGTACGGGTTGCTATCCTGCCAAATACGGCTTCACTGACGTTTCCGCTCCCTGTCTTTTTCCTTCGCCTATTTTCTTTCCTGCCGGACCTGTAGTAACTGTTGAAGCAATCTTTGCTAGAAGAAAGTCGCGAAGGGTGAGGGATGAGAGAAGAAAAAGAATTCTTTACCCCTCACCCCTAACCCCTTTTATTGCTCCTGATAGTTCCAGAGCAGTCCACCGTCTACAAAGAAGGTTGTGCCAGTAACGTAGTCTGCATCTGAAGATGCTAGGAAGGCAACCATCCCGGCGACGTCCTCCGGCTGCCCTAGGCGACCAAGTGGAATATTTTTCTTAAGCGCCCCCAGTTTTTCTGGATCGTTCAACAGTTTAGTATTAATTGGTGTTTCAATCGCTCCTGGTGCCACGTTGTTGATGGTAATGCCTAATGGTCCTAACTCAACTGCCAGATTGCGCATCATCATCTTTACTCCGCCTTTGCTAACACAATACGAGGTGAAGTGTGGAAATGGTAACTCTTCGTGGACTGAGCTGATGTTAATGATCTTGCCAGTCCGCTTGGTATCCATTAAGTGTTTCACCATTGCCTGCGTGGCGAAAAAGACACCTTTGAGATTGACATTTAGCACGGCGTCATAGTCGGCTTCTGTCACATCCCAGAATGAAGCATTTTTCTCGATGCCAGCATTGTTCACCAAGATGTCTATTTGACCGAAGTGTTGAACGCCCTCAGTAATCATCTGGCGGACATCGTTCACAATGCCCAAGTCAGCCTTAACAATCAAGCCTTTGCGCCCAGCGGCTTCGACCTTAGCGCGGGTTTCCTCAGCCCCTTCTGTGTGACTGCGGTAGTCAATGATGATGTTTGCACCTTCAGAGGCGAGGCGAATGGCAATGGCTTGACCAATACCCTGACTGCTGCCAGTGACTAAAGCAACCTTACCTTCAAGTTTCATTGAGTATGACTCCCTTCTTGTATTTCCCTAGTCTGTTTACTGCTTGCCCAGAATAAAGCGTTCGACCGCGTTGGCAAAACCTTCGTTCTCGTAGTCGGTTGTCACATATTGGGCAGAGTGCTGGACTTCTTCACTGGAGTTACCCATAGCGATACTGACGCCGCTACGTTTAAACATTGGCACATCGTTTGGCATATCCCCAATTGTGGCAATTTCAGGCTTGGGAATATTGAGGAGTTCTGACAGTCTGTCGATCACAAATCCTTTGTTAGCATGGGGGTGGGTCACGTCCAGGTAATAGGGCTGGGAGCGAGCAGCAGAAACTTCTGGTCCGCTGTCAGAACTATCGTCTGGTTGAGCGCAAACCTCTGCTCCACCGCTTGAACTATCACCCGACTGACACGAAACGTGCTGACTGAATTCCTTTTGCACGTCAGCCTCACACCGTGCTACTAAATCATAGTCGTCACTAACACCGACAATCTTTGCGACTTTATCAAGTAAGCCATCAAAGGAAGACACAACCGTTGGCGGGAACTTGACTGTCCATTCCTCGCGGTCAACATGAGGACCATGACGTTCAGATACGTACCAGTCCTTATCAGTATAGATCCAAACGTCAAGACCATGGGAACCGATAATGTCGATAACGTGCTTAGCTATCGCCTCTGGTAAGAGATTTTGCTCAATGATTGAGTAGTCTGGATTCAGAAACACTCCACCGTTGAAGGCCGAAAGCGGTGCTGTCAATTCGAGCGCGTCAACGAACATTTTCATGCCTAGAGGTGGGCGTCCGCTGGTAATAGCAAAGGCGATGCCAGCATCGCGAAGCTTTATCACTGCCTGACGGGCGCGGTCGGTTAGTACCTTCTGCTTTGTGACTAATGTGCCATCCACATCGGCAACAAGCAAGGAAACTTTCTGGTTTGTAGATTTTGGGTCAGTAGTGTTCATTGGCTGTACTTGTTATTAGCTGTTAGCTCTTAACGATTAGCTGAATAGCTAATCGCTAACCACTTCTATTTATCCGTCAATCTTTCTCCAATGCCGACCATCGCGCTCTAGCAATTGGTCCGCCTCCTTTGGTCCCCAACTCCCAGCTGCATAGTTGGGGAAACAACTAGGTGGCGAGGCTTTCCAAGCATCAAGGATTGGCTGCACCACACTCCAACCGATTTCTACATTGTCAGACCGCTGAAATAGCGTTGCATCACCAATCATGCAGTCGTAAATCAGCGTCTCGTAGCCAGTGCTTGGCTGAGTGC
>JAFAVL010000342.1 GCA_019242465.1 Chroococcidiopsidaceae cyanobacterium CP_BM_RX_35
CTTAGAGCCACTCACTCTCACCTGAATTGACTTTAGCGAAAAAATGCTCTTCCAACTCCCCCACTTCAGACAGTTCCCCCGCTTCGGACAGTTCGCGTAAACCATCCGCCAACCATGCCTCTTTTTCCACATCCCGTGAAAAGTCAGGTTGACTCAGGTCACACATTACCCGCCTCAACCCTCGTCAACATCCTCAGCTCCTGTTGCTGACTCCCCAAATCAGACTGCTCCACCCCAAGTACAGTTGGAGTTACAGGAGTTAACGGCACAACTAACAGCCATGAGAAAGGAACTCGAAAACCTGAGAAATTCAGATTCTAATTCCTCTTAGCAATTTTGGATTTTATATTAAAACTTAAATCCAGGTGTTTGCAGCGTCTTTAAAGCAGCATCTGGCGAGAAGAGACGCAAACCGCTTACGTCCAAACCCGATTAGTCATTATCCCATTCTTCTCGACCAATTAGGTCACCAATCCGATCACGCAACAAGAAGTCGCATTTCTCTAGCTCACCTTCAATGCAAACCCACTCCCGAGCGGGGATGTATTGACAGAGGGTGTAAATAGGTTGTTGTCGGCTGATTACTCCTTTTTGCACCAGTTGACGCGCTTCGTCTTGGATAACGTCTAAAGAGTACTGGATAGAAGGCACCGTGTTTACACTCATGGTTTTAATCCAAAAACTAACGGGGATTTTGTAGTCAACACTTCACGTAACGTAAAATTCGCGATGAATTCAAATTTTTTGGCGAGATTTGTAATGCTGTATACTGAATTGTTTTCATTATGGAGCTAATTCCTCCTCTATTATATTAAAAGATATTGAAATGTTGTAAGATATTGACAATCAGTTTGGTTGGGTTGTCAGTAGATTTAACCAATTTAGCCCAGGAATCAAGCTTTGCTCCTAGCGCTACTACTTTAGGGGAAGGTTAAGGAACTAAAACTCCATCCTCAGCCTATCAGCAACAGAATAAATATCTGTCTAATGGTGGTTTATCTTTACGAACCAAATAACTTCTCTAAAGCAGAAGCCTGAGCTGCAGGCATCTGTCCATAAGTAAAAATACATGGCAGCTCTGGCGGTAGCACTGGAAGAAACTGCTCCAGGACGTAAGGTGTACCATAGACAACCAAGGCTTGTAAATCTTTTGCTTGCAGTAATTGGCTGAGCAGCTCCTGTGACGTCTGAGTGAGACCAGCACTGCCCCGGAACGGATTGCCCCGAATAAATAACTGTAGCAGAGTCGATTTAGTTTGACCTGGGTTCGGTTCATCAGGTGGAGTATGGCGATCGCTGAGTTGGGTAGTGTAACCTCGCTTAGCAGGCAAAACAATCGCCGGAGAATGTAGGTTCAAGAAATCACTGGCTAACAAATCGTCCACTACAATTAAGTTGCGTAAACAGCTAGATTGCTGTTGCAGATTGTTATTTGTTTCTGTGGGCAAGGGCACAGAACCACGAACTATCTGGGTTGTTTGCAAAATTTGGGCAACTGTAGCTGTGGCAGAGGCTTGAGAGAGTTGAGAGGTAATGTGTTTTGTGTCTACAGTAGCTATTGGTGGTGAACAGACCTTGAGCTTAGCTAGCCAAATCCGCTCAACCGAGTCTCTAATCCGCGTTGGTGAAATTCGACCAGAGTTGACAGCCTCACACACCGATTGAATTGCCCCTTCTGGATTAACTGGCATTAGCAATAGATCGGCTCCAGCTTCCACCGCTAAAACTGGGGCAACATTAGGGTCGTAACGATGAGCGATCGCACCCATTACCAGAGCATCTGTCACGATTAATCCCTCAAAACCCAGATGTGCTCGCAGTTGTTGAGTCAAAATCTGTTGAGATAGTGTTGCTGGTCGTTCAATGTCCCAACACTGGATCTGCAAATGGGCGCTCATGACTGCATCGACTCCAGCCGCGATTGCTGCCTGAAAAGGTGGCAATTCTACCTCTGTCAATCGAGCAAATGAGTGAGGCAGAACTGGCAATTCTAAGTGGGAATCGGTGGGAGTGTCACCATGACCAGGAAAGTGCTTGGCAGTGGTCAACACAGGATAGGCTTTAGCGCCTCGAATAAAAGCAGTTGCTAACTGGCTCACTTCAGATGGTGTTTCACCAAATGCCCGGACATTGATTACTGGGTTATTGGGATTATTGTTCACATCTACAACAGGTGCGAGTACCCAGTTAATGCCAATTGCCAGAGCTTCCTGGGCAGTTGTTGCTCCTATCTGAGCTGCGTAGTCTTGAGCAATACTGGGAGCTTTACGCCCTAAAGCCGCAATCGCCATAGGTGGCGGAAACCAAGTTGCTCCGGTAAAGCGTTGACCCACCCCTTCTTCTATATCCGCTGCAATCAGCAAAGGGATTTTTGCCCAATTTTGCAGTTGCTGCGATCTAAGAGCTAGTTCTCCAGCACTACCCCCTAACAAGATCGCGCCGCCGACTCCCAACTGCTCTAACCAGAAACGTAGCTTCTCGGCTGGTGGTTCCCAGTCTGGATACTGAATCTGGTGGTCGAACAGATAGCCTGATGCTCGCACTACAACCATCTGAGCCACCTGTTCGGGTAGAGAGAGTGTGTCTAAATTGGGTAGCGATGGCGTCATAAAACTCTCAAAGAAGCCCGTACTTGAGTGATGGGCAGGCGCAAGATTACCTTACGCCTGGCTTATACATCATCTAGTGGTGATACCAGTCGTAGTCTCGGTTTTGGCGGGACCAATCATTGTCTCGGTGCCAGTCCTCCCGGTCACGGTTTCGATGCCAGCGCTCCCAGTTACGCTCTCGTTCCCGACGGTACCTGTCATAGTCCCGCTGACGATCCTCGTCTCGGTCCCTGTAGCGGACATCCCAATCTGCTAACCGTATTGAGTTGTGACCATTGCTAGCAGATTCTATTCCTGGCAGCGGTTTTTGTTGACTATATGCTGAAGCTGCTGCCGCTGGCATTGCCCCTGATACGAAAGGTGAAGCCAACAGGGGTAAGCTTGCCCAGAATAAAATTTTTCGGCTCATATTCTTGATTCCTTTTGTTTCTATTGCCCAGCTTTTTAGCTGTCTCAAGGAAGTCGCCGGAGGCAGTTCCAGCGAACCCTTGGCTAAGGACGCCCTGACTTTTCATTATGTTTCCTGAACCAAGAAAGACGGTTTAAACAAGTTGATATGAGTTCATTGCCTAGGGAGGAAGGCGGCTTATGCAGAGGGTAGAAGGCAAATCCTTTATTAGCCTATACCCGTAAGGCGCTTGATGGCACGACCTGCAACATCGCCATAACGCATTTCCCCACAAATGATTTGACCGAAGCGCTGAGTAGCAGAGGGGCGCTTGACACCCACTCTATAGCCAACACCAGGAAAGCGGTAGAACACACCAGCTAAACGCTGCGCCCACGCCATATCGTTGCCCCACTCTTCACTAATCGTTTCACTGTATTTCTCTAAAGCATTAATCTCCCCAGCGAGTGCGCGGTTAATTGCTTCAGCTGCTTTCAACCCACTAAAGATTGAGGGACGAATACCTTCCGCTGTCATTGGATCGACCACACAGGCCGCTTCCCCAGCCAAAATGGCATTTTGAGTATGGAGCTTTTGATGACCATCCCAGAGGCAAAGCGGATGACCGTACTGCTTGCAGCTTTTGACATCAACTCCAAACAGCGTGGCGTACTCAGTCAAAATGCTCTTGAAATCCTGCCCTTCACCTCCCCGAAACGTGCCGACACCAATCGAGTAGCCATCTGCTTTGGGAAAGTTCCAAATGTAACCATTTTTAACCATGCCAAACTCGAAGTGGGCGATGTGACCGTTGTCCACCTTAGCTGCTGCTTCAGCCTCCAAAGCACCCGCTAAACGACGTTTGCGGTCTTTGAAGCCGAGCCATTTTGCCATTGGTCCTTTGGCTCCATCGGCAGCAATCAGATAGCGACCAGCAACTGTGCCATTAACGGTGTTAACCTGCCAGTGGTCACTTTGAAACTCAATTCCTTTGACTTCTGTCTGCTCTCGGAGTTCAGCTCCCTGCTTTTGTGCTTGCTGAATCAGAAAATGGTCAAAGACATCCCGCCGCACCATCCACATTGGCTCTGACGTGTTCAGCTCTGCTTGCACAGGATCGGTCATCTTCCAGGTGTAGCGAATCGTGTCCACCTTGCTGGAAATAGCCGGGGAAAAGTCAAAGTCAAACCAGCGGGCGATCGCGGGCGACACACCGCCGCCACAGGGTTTGTACCGTGGTAGTGATTCTTTTTCTAAAACTACAACTGAACGACCCTGCTTAGCCAAATGATAGGCAGCTGTACCACCTGCTGGACCAGCGCCAACGATAATGCAATCGTACATAAAGCTGGATTTTGCTCCTAATCCACTGAGTTGACGAGTTTGTGACTATCGCCCTATAGCCTAGCAGGACTTGTCTCAATTGAGTAGAACCTCAAGTGGGGCGTCGGGTGCGGCGAGGTACTTAGGAACAAATTTCCTCTCTGACCTCTGCATCCTAACCTCTGTCCCTTAAAATACTCCTGTTTTCTACACTCGTGCCGCTCGTGGATCTACGCCGCCTCATTCCCTTTGTCAATCCTGCTGTTTCCTCCTGGGCTGTTGAAGCCCGGTTACTACACTGGCTAACACTGCTCTGGCTATTTGTGGGATTGGTGATGCTATTCTCCGCGTCCTATCCTGTTGGCAATAGTTACTTTAATGACGGGCTGTACTACCTGAAACGCCAACTGATCGGGATATTGGTAGGCTTGGTAGGATTCAGCTTCGTTGTGCATACCCCTCTATGTCGTGTATTAGGAAAAGCTCACTGGTACGTCCTCTTTTTTTTAGGATTGATTTTCGCCACTATGACTGGTGCGGGAATTAGCGCGCATGGCGCAGTCCGTTGGCTACCACTGGGTTCGTTTCAAATTCAACCCTCGGAGTTAATCAAGCCGTTTTTAGTACTACAAAGCGCTCGCCTGTTTGGTCAGTGGAACTCTTTGAAGTGGCGTACCCGTCTTATCTGGCTCGGTATTTTTATGCTTGTGCTGTTCGGAATTCTGCGACAGCCTAACTTGAGTACAGCTGCATTGTGCGGCATGAGCATATGGCTAATGGCACTCGCGGCTGGAATACCTTATCTCTACTTAAGTGGAGCGGCTCTTAGCGGTATTCTAGCGGGAGTTTACAGCATTATGAAGCAAGAGTACCAGCGACGGCGGATCTTGTCTTTTCTCAATCCCTGGGCAGACCCTATGCACAATGGCTACCAGTTGATTCAGAGTTTGCTAGCAGTGGGCTCTGGTGGTTTTTGGGGCGCTGGTTTTGGATTATCGCAACAAAAATTGTTTTATTTGCCTATTCAGTACACAGATTTTATCTTTGCTGTGTTTGCTGAAGAATTTGGCTTTATCGGCTGTTTGCTGCTATTGCTGCTGTTGATTGTCTATGCAACGCTAGCGTTGATGGTAGCAATGAAGACGCAGAATCCTGTTAATCGGCTAGTCGCAGTTGGTGCTATGACTTTTATGGTCGGACAGTCGCTACTGAATATTGCCGTTGCTACTGGTTCCCTGCCTACTACAGGTTTGCCCTTACCACTAATTAGCTATGGCAGCAATTCAATGATTGCTAGTCTGCTTATAGCCGGGCTGCTAATTCGTGTAGCACGTGAGAGCAGCGAAGCTGAAGTGGTGTCGATCCAAGAGCGGCGGACGGCAGCTAGGCTGTAGCAGTAGTGAGTGAATGAGAAACGACTCGCAGTTCGTGCGCATAGCGGGGTTTGGGGTCATTGACTAACCAGATGGGCGGCACCATCATCGGCTCATAATTGGCAATAATATCGCAGGTTCCCGGCTGGGATTTTAGCTCAACCTTTTGACCTGGTCTATATATAAATGCCTCTTCGTAGTCTAAATACAGATCGCATTCCATCTACAGCTGCCCAAAAACGGTATCTATATATACTATTTTAGAGTCAGTTTCATTGATTAACCTAAAAATCTGTAAGAATGGCTACAATTTTTTACATTTCTTGTTTGCCTTCAACGGAGTCGCGGGAGTCGCTACGCTCGGCACTTGGGCTGGGGACCGCCTACAAAGAGCCACTGATACACTCGGAGAGTCGCTTGCTTGTCTAAGGTGTAAGAGACCTGGACGCGGGTTAGCGTTACGCTATTCCCTAGAGAGGAGAAATTGTGGAACCGAATGAAATCTAACTCAGATGAATGTTTGAAGCACTTCGTCAGGAGTTAGTGTTTCAATGGCGAGCCAGGTATGTAGAGGTACTGCTGTGTGGAGTGTTGGTGTTGAGTTTCGAACACGCAACTAATAATGACTGGCGCTGCCTGTACACTATTAGACAAAGCGGTGAATGGGTTCGGAGGGAATTCTATGTCTAACATTGACTACCAATCCATGTCAGATAGAGAGCTAGTCAACCGCCTAGAAAAGGGCGAAATGCAAACTAACCCTGACTTCTACAAAGAGTTTATGAGACGCATGAAGGAAGAAGGGACTCTCTACAGCAACACACCTGAGGATGAGGAAAGATGGAAGGCGGATGTAGCTTCGTCAGCACGAAGGGGATTCTTTAGGCAGTCTTAGAACGAAGTTCAACCTGCCGCATCTGGTGATCTAAACAACTAATCTCTCGTAGGTAGGATGACTCCAGCATCGAAGATCTTGGATACTACTGTCGTTAGTACAAAAGTACTGGCAAAGGTCGGTTTTGAGATTGGAAGCTAGCACGGTCTCCATCCACAGGTTGCAGCCTTGTTAATCGCTACGGCACAATTTGAGCGTGTTGCCAAGGTGGTCACTCAGAGAGTGGCTGAGCTGCTATGTGCAGAGGTTTTCGTAATTGACCAGCACTCAGTCGTGATCGCCAGCAGTATGCCACAAGTTATTGGACTTCCGTGGCAGCAGATTTGTTCAAAACCCAAGATT
>JAFAVL010000563.1 GCA_019242465.1 Chroococcidiopsidaceae cyanobacterium CP_BM_RX_35
CGGAGCAGGTCGCACTTCTGAGCTACAATATGTGATGCCAATTTTTTGCCGCAATTGATTCAGGAAAACCACCGTACAGCCAGACTTACCGATATTGCCTGTAATTTTCCGCAGAGCTTGGCTCATTAAGCGGGCCTGAAGACCAACATGAGCATCTCCCATCTCGCCTTCAATTTCAGCTCTGGGAACAAGTGCTGCTACTGAGTCAATGACGACTATATCAATGGCAGCAGAACGAACCATCTGATCAACAATCTCTAAAGCGGATTCACCAGTGTCAGGTTGGGCAACCAGCAAGTTCTCAATATCAACTCCCAGAGCTGCGGCATAGGCAGGATCAAGGGCATGTTCTGCATCAACAAAGGCTGCTACTCCGCCATTTTTTTGCACTTCTGCTAGCGCATGAAGTGCTAATGTTGTCTTACCGGAACTTTCTGGACCATAGATTTCAATTACCCGTCCCTTAGGCAAACCGCCACCTAGAGCTAAATCTAAGGTAAGTGCGCCACTGGAAATTGTTTCTACCCGCATTCGGGTAGCATCTCCTAAGCGCATGATTGCCCCTTTACCAAAGTTCTGTTCAATCTGCTTCAGCACAAGACTTAAGGCTTTTTGCTTGCCATCGACAGTGTTGGTGTTTGCAGTTTGAATCGCCATCAGTCCTCAGCCAATATAGATGAGGACAGTATAGCGTACATTTGTACTATACGTTAGCCCACTGGATGAATCACATTAGTCACAACACCCCAGATCTGAAAATCGGTATGTTCATTAATCTCTAGCGATTGGTATTTGTCATTCTCCGCCAGCAATACAAGTTGGCTTCCAACTTGGTGCAGCCGCTTAACAGTTAATTCGCCATTAACCACCGCAATGATAATACTTCCCTGTTCAGGTTCTAATGCCCGATCGACCACTAAAATATCATTAGAGTGAATCCCGACACCAATCATAGAATCCCCAGCAACTCGCACAAAAAAAGTGGCGGTTGGATGCTTAATTAAGTACTGATTGAGGTCTAACTGCCCCTCAATGTAATCTTCAACTGGAGATGGATATCCGGCAGAGACAGGCATCGTATATAAATTCAGAGAGTATTGCGCAGCAAACTTAGGCTGATAAAAGGTACTAGTCAAAGAAGTCAAGTTCAAGCTAGCACCATCGAGCCGGGTACCACTAAGGTTAGCCCCACCTAAGTTGGCACCGTCTAAACTCGTGAAACTGAGATCAGCTCCGCGTAAGTCAGCTCCGCGTAAGTCAGCTCCGCGTAGGTCGGTCCCTTTTAAGTTGGCTCCAGCGAGATCTTCAGCCGGATTGAGACCAGCAATTTTTGCCAGTTCAAAAAAGTTATCAGTTTCTGCTGCTAAAACTTGCTGAATCGAGCCTTTCAGTTCTCGGTGAAATTGCTTATCATTCATAGCGCAGCTCAGCTTGACTTAAATAGGGTTGAAGTTTTGACCTAAGTAAACGGAGAGCAAGCATTCTTTCAAGCACTGCCTGCTTATTCCGGCTGATGTCTGGAGGCCACAATCCCTCAGCATCAGTAATGTAAACATCCCGCGAGGAAACCTCAAAAGTTGCGATCGCAGTACAAGGTAAAGCTTTAATATCCAGCGTTCCTAGTTTCGCTCGCTTCAGCAGACCTTTTAAGACAGGTTCACCTGTTCTCACCGTGAACACCCAGGCAGGATTTTCCTCAGAACCTTTGGTTGTCACTTGACAGACAGTCACCTCAAACTCATCTGTCTTGCCAAAGGTTCGTTCTTTCCCAACGTTTGCCTTTGCCCCAGCTTTACCAGCCCAAGCCGGGAGTATAACCATATCGCTAATCGATCCCTCTAACCCTTGTTGGGCTTGACGACTTTCTTGCACGACCCGTTTTTTCAGGATGAAAAGCTCAAGAGAGTCTGTAAGTTCGCGGGAGGAATAGGGAAGAATTCCGTTGGTGAGCGTGAGCCTCAGTTCTCCGCCCCTAAGACCCCACTTCAGCCGCCCCCCAACTAATTTCTCCCACTGTTCGTTAAAATTGATTGTCAAAAATAGATCAATTTGTTCGAGTGTAAATGAGCTGGGAATTCCTACTAGGCTCATGTAGAGACAATCAGGACATTTGTTCTGAGGTTGTGGCTGTGACATGGCAATATAATGCACTACTTTTACAAAACTGAGTCGCGTGCCTCACGAGCGCTGATTTGATCAGCCTTCTTAGAACAATGCATTACTCCCTTCCCGCTCTAACATTACCAACGTCTCTATATTCTCTTTCTCTCTCTTGGAAAGTTCTGAGCTTCCTTCGGAAGCGCTTCGCGAACGGAGGAGACCTCTCTTACAAAGTTCCGAGCGGAGGGAACCTCCGCTCGGACTTTGCGCTCCGCTCAGACTTTCCGCTGCGCCCTCTGCGGTTTTTAAATTGGTAATCTTGTACCGGGATAGGAGTGAAACATATGCTTCAACAGCATATAGTATATATGTACTAATTGCAGGTTAACCAGACTACAAAGTAGGACGGAATTAATCTTCTGTTAACTCAAAGTTCCCGCAAGCTCAATCTCCCAAATGGTTTTTGCAACATAGCTCAACCAAGCTATCGACTAAGCGTTCATTCTCCATTGGCATAAATTGTTTGCCATACAGAAGTTGTTGGGACAGGATGAAGGCAGATAGGGTGCCGAAAAAGATTTGGGCAGTTGCTGCCGGATCTGGAAGGTTAAGTTCTGGATGGGATTCAAAATATATACTGAGACCGAGACAAATCGGCTGAATGACTGTGCGCGTGTAAAGTTTTGCTAACTCTGGAAAGCGGGCTGATTCAGCTACCACCACCCTCAGCAAATCGATGAACTCTTGGTCATCCATTTTCTTCAGATACCCTTGCGCTATTCGGCGCAGTAGGGTGATTGGTTCGCCCTGGAATGGCTCTGTACCAAACTCAGCCTGCAACTGACGGGTCGTAACTCGCTCGATCAGGGCAGTAAATAGCCCGTTCTTGTCTTGAAAGTGAGTGTAAATCGTTTGCTTAGAGACACGTGCTGCGGCGGCCACCCGGTCCATACTTGTGCCAGCATAGCCATGTTGAAGGAACACCTGTGTAGCTCCCTTCAAAATTTGTTCACGTTTGAGAGCAGCGTTATCTAGTTTGCTACTTATCGGTGGCGAAGCACCAGGCATTGGTTTGCCTTGAGAAAGCTGTTGGGAAGAATGCACCGACATTTTACTAGAGCTGTATAGGTAACTTAAACCATACTGTACAGTCTACTCCAACTTGGGAATATCCAGTGGGGGAGGCAGTTGGGGCAAGGCTCTCTCGTCCCGTAAGTTCCGCCGTTATGAGGAGCAAAGTGGAAGACAATGACACTGTTTATTCCATCGAGAACCATTCGGCGCAATAATCGTCAAGTGAACTGAGTGAATTGTTGAGAGATGAACATGAAGACAAGTGGTTGGTCAACAGCGCTAGGAACAGTGCTGGGAATTGTGCTAATTGGCTTCTTTGCAGCGATGATTGGCACTCTATTTAATAAAACACCCTATGCTTCAGGACCAGAACTACCAGAAGCTGATTCCGGGCAGCAAAGCCCCTTTGCAGCTCTTCGTGCTGATGACACGCCAACCTCTACAGTGGGAGGAATTCGCCAAGCGCGATCCCTGGTATCAATAGCTCATCCTGCTTCAGCAGACGACCGCTACTTAATTCCCTTCACGCACCCGGAGTCTATCCATTTCTCTGTTGAACACCATCTATCTATGGACTCATACAATCTCAAACCTGAGAATGCTCGAACGATGCTGTAGTCGCAAAGAAGCAGTCGGTCAATCAGTCCTGACCTTCTAGAATGAAATTGATACCTACTGAATCAGCAGGATTTGAGACCGTGAACACTTCTTTGGTGAACGACTCTACATCAATACAACTTGCGCCCAGCTACAAGCTCCCTTTGGTATTGGCGATCACTGCCATTCCCATCCTGTTTGTGCAAGTTTGGGTAGGAGGCGCAATTTCACTTTTTGCCTTATTTCTCACATTTCAAGCTGCTACACTGCGCCTGCAATTTACAGAAAGTGCTTTAGACATCTACAGAGGGGAAACATTAATCCGACGCTTTCCCTACCAGGAATGGCAAAATTGGCAAATCTTCTGGTCAGCAGTGCCGATTTTGTTTTATTTTAGGGAAGTCAAGAGTATTCACTTCCTACCAATCATATTTGACCCCAAAACCCTGAAGACTTGCCTAGAGCAACGCTGTGCAGCTACATCAGATCAGGGATGAGAGGATGCATCGCGGTATACTAGAGGTTGGTGGATCTACAAGATTGAGCAATGTTAGACCATCGTTAAAATGGAATAAAAAAGGGCAGTCTGAGCCTAGAAATTTCATTCCTGATTAGGATGGAAACATTAAGAATTCAGACGAATACCAAACCCCAGAGTTAGTTGTCGAACCGATGGTAGAGTCAGAAGGGCAAAGTCCTAAGGAAGAGCCAGTATCAGAGGTTTATGCTGAGTCAACGTTCTCCCGGAGCGAACCTCCGGGAGCTGCGTCGACTTCGTCAATGGTAACAGAGGCAGAGCAAAAACCCAGAGAGCAGCAAGAAGCAGACGTTTCAGATATTGCACCATTGTTTGAGCTAGACGAGCAAACTTCCGAAGATCCGCCAGAAACGGTAGACAGTTCAAGTGTCGAGCAGCAAAATGAGGTAGAAGCACCAATCGTTGCGGCAAAGTCAGAGGTAAAACCTGACAACCCATTTGAAACCGCAGCACAAGAGCGAATCGCAGATTTGCTGAGTCAGGAACAATGGCTGAGGCAGGAAATTTTCTCGTTGCAAGCTTCCCACAAACAGGTGTCTGAACAACTGCTTGCAACTCAAAAGTCGTTAGGAAGCTTAGTCAGCGAAACGCTAGCGCAATTAGAGCAGCGCAAACAGGCGCTGCAAATCTCAGTGGAACAACTAGAGCGTCGTCAGGAGCGGATTCGGACAGAGATGCGAACGACTTTTGCTGGGGCTTCCCAAGAACTAGCAATTCGCGTGCAAGGCTTTAAAGATTACCTTACTGGTAGTTTACAAGATTTGGCAGTAGCAGCAGAACAGTTAGAACTGGTACCAAAGGCTAAAGCTGAACCAGAACCGCTAACTGCCAAACCGCAAAAGGCAGTCCAATCGTCTTCAACACCACAGTTTGCCGAACAGCAGTTTCATTCGACCACTAAGCAAATTCGCCGCCTCATTGACCAATACCGGACCAAGCCAGACTACTACGGACCACCTTGGCAACTACGTCGCACCTTCGAACCAGTCCATGCCGAGCGCGTTGCTAACTGGTTTTTCACCCAAGGAGGGCGAGGAGCTTTACGCTCGATGGGCAGCCGCTTACAGAATATCCTGATTGGCTCGGCGATTATCTCTATATCATCTACATTGTATGCTGATCGCCTCCGTACTCTAGTGTTAGCAAATACTCCTGAACGTCTAGGAGAATGGCGAAGAGGATTACAGGATTGCCTGGGAATTTCGCGTGGAGATTTTGGTCCAGAGCGCGGTGTGGTTTTGTTTGAAGCACCCGAAGCTGTGGCAATGAAGGCAGAGCGACTTGTGAAAGCCAATCAGATGCCGTTGATTGTAGTTGACGACTCTGAAGACCAAATCAGCCTCTCGCTGCTACAATTTCCCCTATGGATTGCCTTTGCCCCCGATCCTCAAACGCTGAGAGACAGAGATAGAGATTATGACTTTTGAGCCCAAAATATGGTTACTTGGTTGATTTTATCTGGGGCGATTTGGCTAACAGCTTATCTCTGGGGCTCGATTCCTACAGGATACTTAGCAGGAAGGCTACTGCAAGGCATTGATCTGCGCGAACATGGTTCTGGTTCCACTGGGGCAACTAATGTACTCAGAACTTTGGGGAAAGGTCCAGCATTATTGGTCTTACTAATTGATACGCTGAAGGGAGTGTTGGCAATCGCGGGTGGGAATTGGGCGCTTGCCTTCGCTGCTGACCGCTACCTTATACCAGCAGCGGTGCAACCTGATTGGTACCCTTGGGTATTAGCTGTTGCTGGCTTAGCAGCTTTAATAGGACATAGTAAATCGATCTGGCTAGGCTTTACAGGTGGCAAATCTGTGGGAACCAGCCTAGGAGTTCTACTCGCCATGTGTTGGCAGGTAGGTTTAGGAACGCTCTTGGTATTTAGCGTCGTGTTGGCGCTATCGCGAACCGTGTCTCTAGGTTCCTTGGCTGGAGCGGTCGTTGTTTCTATCCTGATGCTCCTCCTACATCAACCACTACCCTACCAGTTGTTTGCAGTGGCTGGCGGTCTGTATGTCATTTGGCGACACCAGAGCAATCTCCAGCGCATAGTTGCTGGGACAGAGCCACGAATAGGAGCGCCTTTGGCGGAGTCGTCTTAAGAAATACATCTAGCAGCAAAATTTTCCTAAAACTTACGATATAGCTGCGCTTTCATTTCCCGTGAGGCTTAGTAGAACCTGATGATGAAAGCTTAGGTTCAGCAAATGAGTGCCGCACCGTTTCGGGCTCAACCTGCTCTAGTGCCCATTCCTGGATGTGGCGCAAGCGTTGGGAAAACTGACGCTTAGTGGGAGCTTAGCTCTTTATGGATTCCAGGGAGCTGAAGCTATTAAGGAGAACTCACATCCTTGATGGGTAAGCATTCAAGGTTCTCTAGTCATCTAGAGAGCCGCAACTCATATCTGACCAGCGTCAAAGGCGAGTGTTCGTCAATAGCCATTCTGAGCTTTAGGTCTTTTACTATACCAATCTCCCTGTCAATTTCCTGCTGATATGTCTGATACTTGTTTAGTGAGCTATCCTCAGACTGAAGTTCTTTGCTAGCTCGACTCATTAAAGCGTTAACTTCTTGTAACAAAGCAATTACCTGTCTTTGCAGGTCTTGGACACTTAGGTTAGGGGCTTTATAAGTCACAGGATTTTTATTTGGTAGTTTTTAATGTTAGGCGAGTCATTTCACACTATTTCTTAGCTTCAATCACGGTTTGTTACGAAAAAATGCTGATAAAACTACAAAATAACTATAGATATTCATTATTCAGTAATGTCTAATTTATATATAAATATTAGAAGATCAGCAAAATCTTTATTAAAGAGTATAAGCAGTAATTTTGTCAAATCTGTTAAATGAACTTCCTTATTTTGGAAAGATTTTGTGAATTTGCAATTGGCTTTGATTCCAATGCTAAATTGCCAGAAATAATTTATAAATAAAATATTAAGCTGCTTTGTAAATTTTAGTTATACGATTGGTTATTGTTAAGGCAATACAGCATCATCGGAATCATTGATACCAAAATTATCCCTCATAATTTTCCAGTTAAATGTCATAATCAAGGGTGTTATTTTTGAGCATTGTCCAACCATGCGAACGTTAATTTCATAACTGTACTGATCGTATCAACTAAGGTTTCAGGCTTTCACCCGTGAGAACACGGATTTTTAGCCATGCCAGTCTACTAATTTCAGCGGAATTACGAAAATCGTTGGAACTTGTATTCTTCTGTTGTGTAGTTTTAAATGCTTTGGGAGTGAGGTTGTTCTTAATTTGATGTAGAAAACCTTGGCGGGCAGGTTAAAATTCAATCAGTCTGTCTTTGGGAGTGGCGTTATGGTCCAGTACAACCCACTACAATACCTGCCCTCGGCTGAGGAACTACCTGACTCAGATGACTTACCTGTGGATAACGAACTGCAAACGCTAGTTCCCAACTTATTACGCTTCATTCTGGGCTGGCTTTGGGCAGCGCGCTCAGACTGGTTTTTCGGCGTGAACATGGGCATTTACCATCTCACATCTGTCAGTCTCAGAGTTCCCGTTGTTCCTGATGCTTTCTTATGCTTAGGT
>JAFAVL010000740.1 GCA_019242465.1 Chroococcidiopsidaceae cyanobacterium CP_BM_RX_35
CGCTTGACCAATAAGTAGGGGCTGGATCGCCCCAGCAACTACCAAAGGCACAAGCAACACAATTGAAAGCGCCAGTAGTTTGCTGTGACGACGACCATAAGGTACTAACCGTAAGAATAATCGCCAGTCGTTTACACGGGGGCGCTGCTTGACCAAAGGCTGGGTCGGAGGTGATAAGCTTGTCATCTAAAATCTAGACAGTAATTTACGCAACAAAAAGGCACGCCTTTTAAATGTAGCGATCGCTGTCTTGGAATGTCATGACGCCAGGGATTGAAACAGCCCAGCGCTAACTCTAACAGTTTGTCACAGACGATTTAGTCACACAATAGACAAGGAAGACGAGCGCATCTGCTCAACTAAGTTAGATAGATTATCCGTATTGAGACGATAGCTCAGGGGATGAGCAATTAACCGTGCAGTGCTTTCAAACAACGTCTCAATCTCAATCAAGCCATTTTCGCGCAGAGTTCGCCCCGTTGAAACTAAATCCACAATCGCCTCAGACATCCCAGTAATTGGTCCTAGTTCTACCGAACCATAGAGTGGCACAATTTCCACAGGTAGATCTAGGCTGTTAAAGTATTCACGAGCACAGTAAACAAACTTAGAAGCAACCCGACCGTGGGGTGGCAATTCTAACACTGAACGGTATGGGCTAGTCTTTTTGACTGCAATCGACAGCCGACAGCGCCCAAACTGCAAATCAACCAGGTGAGCAACTTGGGGCTTTTTCTCCCGCAGCACATCGTAGCCGACAATACCCAGCTGGGCTTGACCGTACTCTACATAAACTGGCACATCCTGCGCCCGTACCAGCAAAGCTTTAGCTGTGTGACTGGGGTCATAAATTTGCAGTAGGCGGTTGGATGAATCGAGAAAGGCGCTGAAGTCTAAACCAACCGCTTGTAATAGACGAATGCTATCAGTCAATAGCGCACCTTTGGGCAGTGCGACGGTGAGCATAATGAGGTCTCTCCCTTTGCGCCTTAGCAGCTCATTATATAGTGGGAATATCTCCAGCGTTCACAATTTGGAGATATTGAGTTCCCAACCAGGCATATGCGGATACTTCTGGTTGACGATGAAGTCGAACTAACGGACCCCTTGGGTCGAGTGTTAGCTCGTGAGGGCTACGATGTTGATGTAGCTTACGATGGAGCAGCAGGAGGTCAGTTAGCGCTCCAAGGTAACTATGACTTGTTGATTTTGGATTGGATGCTACCGCAAAAAACGGGGTTAGAGATTGCTGTGCAGTTGCGACGCACTGGGCAAACGACACCCATCCTTTTCTTGACTGCTAAAGACACCGTTGACGATCGAGTTGCGGGTTTGGATGCTGGTGCGGATGACTATCTAGTAAAACCGTTTGAACTGCGAGAGTTACTAGCAAGAGTGCGTGCCCTCCTGCGCCGAAAAGCTGCCGATACGTCCTTGACTGCTACCCAACGGCTTCAGATAGCAGACTTGGAACTGGATTGCGAAAACCAACTTGCCTATCGTCAAGGACGCATCATTGAGCTATCGGAAAAAGAAGGTCAACTGCTGGCATATTTTATGCACCACGCTGGTCAATTACTGACCCACCCCCAAATTCAACAACACCTATGGGGAAATGGCGACCAACCGAGTAGTAATGTACTAGCCGCCTTGATTCGCCTGTTGCGTCGCAAAATTGAGGTGGCTGGTGAAGCACCACTAATTCACACCGTTTATGGCAAAGGATATCGTTTTGGTCCAACTGGGGATATTTTGTGACTATTGCTTTTGCTGTTGATAGAGCGCTTTAAACTGGCGCTGCTGTTGTTTGTGATCCACAAGTGGCTGCGGATAGCCACAAGCATCTCGCTCAGCTTGCGGAATATCGCCACTAATCAGGAGTTCTGTATCAATAGAGCGCAGTTCCGGTAGCCATCGCCGGATGTATTCAGCCTCTGGATCAAACTTTTGGGCTTGACTGGCAGGATTGAAAATCCGTAGTGGTTTTGGGTCCATACCGCTAGAAGCGCTCCATTGCCAACCACCATTATTGGCGGAAAGATCGCCATCAATCAGCCGTTGATAAAAGTACTTTTCTCCCAACTGTGGATTAATCAGCAAGTCCTTAGTGAGGAAACTGGCAACAATCATACGGCAACGGTTGTGCATCCAGCCGATTTCATTGAGCTGTCGCATTGCCGCATCCACAATGGGATAACCTGTTTTACCTGCACACCAAGCCTGAAAATGTGCTTCATTATTGTCCCAAGGAAAGTTTTGCAAGGCTGGGCGATAGGCACCTGTTGCCAACCCTGGGAAGTGATACATCGCTTGTTGATAGAACTCTCGCCACGCCAGTTCTTGTTGCCATGTCCGAATGCTAGCTTCGACTTCATCACTGCGGCTATTTTCTAGTGCAGCTATAGTCGCAGCCCAAACAGTACGAATGCCGATTACCCCAAATTTAAGAGCAGCACTGAGTTGGGATGTGCCATCAGCTCCTGGGAAGTCACGCTGTTCTCTGTATTCTGTGATCGCTCTGTTACTAAATTCTTCTAGTCTTGCTTGCGCTGCTGCTTCTCCCGGCTCTAGTACCAGTCCCGACTCCCAGTGGAATCCCAAATCCTTGGCTGATGGTAGTGAAATCGCCCCAATTTGTTGCGCTATTTCTTGCTCGGCATCTGTTAGTCCTTGGGCAGTATGTAAGGGTTCCGCTGGATGAGCCTTTAGTTTACTACTCCAATTGCGCCAAAAGGGGGTAAAAACAGTGTAAGGCTGATTGGAGCCAGTTTGAATCTCATGGGGTGAGTGTAACAATTGGTCCCAATGGTTATGAACCTCAATGCCCTTGACTTTGAGAGTGTCTGTAACAGCGCGATCACGCTGTTGGGAATAAGGTTCTACATCCCAGTTCCAGAAAACTGCCCTGGCGTTGAGAGCTACAGCTAGCTCTGGTATTGCTTGAGTAGGTTCGGCATGAAGAATCAATAGTTGACTGCCAGCCTTAGCGTAGCGCTCTTGGAGTGACTGTAGACTGCCAACCATATAAGTCACTCTTGCTGGTGCCACATCGTCCCATTCTAGCAAGTTGGGATCGAGGCAGAAGACTCCTACCACCTTCTGACTCTGCTGCCTGGCAGCAGCGAGTCCTATGTTGTCAGAGATACGTAAATCGCGGCGATGCCAAAACAAAATTAAATCAGACATTCCCATAGTATAGGTTATCTCAGAGCCTGCACCAGTTAAGTAGGGGCGGAATTGCCTCAGTCGTTATATCCGAATGGCACTAAGTCATCATGAACCATGTTCACCACCACA
>JAFAVL010000790.1 GCA_019242465.1 Chroococcidiopsidaceae cyanobacterium CP_BM_RX_35
CGAAGGATACGGGCAGCTATTCCGCTATGTCTGGCAGATGCCGCATCAAAGCTGCTTAGTGCTAACTTCGCGAGAGCAACCTAAAGGTCTAGCAACACTTGAGGATGAAACTCTACCCGTTCGTTCTCTCAAACTAACAGGCTTACCGTTAGCAGAAGGGAAAAAAATCTTTCAACAACAAGAGAAATATTCTGGGTCAGAATCTGAATGGGAATTGGTAATTTTGCACTATGCTGGCAACCCCCTGGCTTTAAAAATGGTAGCGATAACCATTCAAGAGTTGTTCGAGAGCAATCTGTCTAGATTTATCGAACTGTTAAAGCAAGGCACGTTGGTATTTAGAGATATTGGCGATGTGCTTGAGCGCCAGTTTAATCGGTTATCAGACCTAGAACAGGAAGTCATGTATTGGCTAGCTATTAATCATGAACCTTGTTCTCTAGCTGCATTACAAGCAGATGTGTTATCACCCGTGCTACAGCAAGAGTTACCAAATATTCTTCAGTCGCTATGTAGGCGGTCTTTGATTGAAAAGAGAGTGGCAGGATATACCCAGATACCTGCAATCATGGAGTTTGTGACCGACCGACTCATTCATCAAATTTGCACAGAGATTACAACTGGTGAAATCAACATCTTAAACAGCCATAGTCTGCTCAAAGCTCAGGCAAAAAACTATGTCAGGGATGCGCAACTGCAACTGATTCTCCATCCAATTATCCAGAGAACGAGGGCCGAGCTGAAGGGTCAAGAACAATGCATCAGTCGATTAAATTACTTATTATCAAGATTGCAGGGTGAATTCCGAGGAGAGGAGGGCTACGGTGCAGGCAACATTCTGAATTTATTATGCCAACTACAAGCCGATCTCACTGGCTATAATTTTTCGTGTCTGACTATGAGACAAGCTTACCTACCAAATGTGCACCTGCCCGGAGTTAATTTTGCCAGTGCGGATTTGAGCCAGTCTGTGTTTACAGAAGCTATGAATATCGCTCTTACCGTAGCCTTAGAGAAAGAGCCTTATCAAATGTCACATCCTTGGACAGCAGCTATAGCTAGCTATTTGAAAAACTATAATCAGGTAACTATTAAGCAGATCTTGGCTCAGATTCGACAAGATAACTTTAACTGCTCTAAAGCAGAGGAGATGAAGGTCGGTAAAATTCTTCGCTCCTTAGGTTGGAAGAAATCACCTCAGAAAAAACGCATCAACGGGATTTCTACTTACTACTGGTTTCCCTCATTGTTGACACCTCCAACCTGAGGTGTCAACGCAGGTGTCAACGCAGGTGTCAACGGCTGTAATGCTCTTGCTGAGGACTTTTCGTCCCGAAGTAGTGAAATCATGACATTTAAACATGAACCCAGATCATAACTTTTATTAACTTTCTAGTTGAAAAGATCATAACTTTTGATACTAGACATTCAAACGAAATTGCTGTATCTATTAATCAATAGCTAAAAGTCAAGTGTTTGCTTCTTATAAAAAGCTGTCTAACGCTTAATCTAATAGCTAAATGTCTGCAATAGCTTTATCTTTTTTCCTGAAATTAGCTGATTTCAGAGAAATTTTTAAGCTGTGAATTGAGTGAGATAAACTGTAGCTGTTTAGATAAATGGCTATAGATTTGTTTCTGTTCTCAGGTGTACAGAAAGAACATCTATTACCCAGCTATAGGCAGTACTAATGGAGGCACAAGTACCCTGGCCTGATAACTCGCCCATGCCCTGCTTGGAACTAGAGCAGATCCAAGGACCAGTCATTGAATTTGGGATTGAAGGTGCCAATCATCCGTCTCAAACAGTAATGATTCTCTCAAATGGGCAGATTATTGCTGAAGGACGAACAGATGTGAGAGCTAAGCCCCTTTCTCCACTAACTGTAAAAGCATTGGTCCAGTTAGCCAACGCTGAGAATTTCTGGATACTGCCAGAGTTTACTGGGGAAAAGTTTAGTACCAAGTTTCCTTCAGTGTTTGTTTCCATTCAACTTGCTTGTGCTTGTCGTCACGTTGCCGCTAGAGGTAGTGCTAGCTCTGGTCCATTTGCCGAGTTGTATGCCTTGCTACAGGATATTGTCACTTTATCAATTGAGAAGGAGAGCGATTATGATATAGACGAATCAAGGTAGTGTAGCTACACCGCAAGCGGACAAGTTTACCTTCGCTGATGCCAACAACACCATACAGATTGTTTACTATCCCGGGTGGTGTTCTAGATCTGGTGTTTAGCTTTCAAACTGATATGCCAAATTCATAACGGTTAATCAACAGCCCAATCACCAAATCGTGCATCTCCTCTGTCTTGGAAAAACAAATAGTCCTCCGCAATAACCTCTTAATTCTTGTTCTCAATCTTAGATGTTTCCGCTCTATTCTCTGTGTTTTCCATTTACCTAATTCGTGGTCTTCTACTGGTAAATGCCTTTCATATGCTCCCCAACCATCCGTGCAATAATGTTTAATCCCAAACGGAAGGAGTAACTTTTTCAGTTGCAGAAACACTTCATCTTTAAGGGCGACCAAATATATATGCTAAAACTTGACCAGTTCTGCGATCAATTGCGTGCCAAAGCCAACGCGGGTTCTTCTTATTGCTGACTCACGCTCCACCGGAGCGTCCAGTTCAGCTTCCTCAACGCCACGTTCTTCTGGCTCCTCAACTCGAACCACATCTACTTCAATCTGCTCAGGCTTTAATTGCTGTAGCAGTTTCCGATTCACTGTTTCGAGATGTTTGAGTTTTTTTTAACTCCTGGAGTACAGTAGTCGGGCTAACATGAGATTGAGCCGAGGTAGACGTAAAAAGTGATCGTATAGCCTCAGAATGCTTGATTTTTCGCTCAATTGGATATCCTGAACTGTCGAGAAATCTCAAAAAGCGAAGTTCTCTTACAACAAGGCTTTCAGGCTCATTCGATCAAAATTTTCATCTATCTCGATCCAATCCCTAGTCGATCAAGATGTGAACCAGTCTTATGATTCCTTTGTCCCACTTGAGAGTGCAGGCTGTTGTGAAGACGATCAAGTTGCATCGCTATCAGGAATCTTAAAGTCCAACCCGACAGGAGAGAAAGATGCCAATTCCTAACTACCACATCACAAGTATCGAGTCGTTCGAGGCAGCGACTAAAGAACCTCGACAAATCGCGGGGCTGTATTTCTATCATCTATTGGATTGTCTTGTAGATCTCAGCTACACAGTCTCTGCTGACTTTTACAACAGACCTCAGCTATACAGACACTTGGGCGACCGCAGAATTCCCTTAGCTCTTGCTCGGCTCAACGCAAAATACGGCACCGACGTAGACTTCCTGTCCGTAGCTCAGCGTAGGGCAATTTATCTCCCGATCTTCGGCGACTGGGACACCTCTAAGTTGAACGGCGGTGACAGCTTTCCGCAGTTGAGAGACGATCTTATCCGTGCTGCTAAGGCCTTTGCCGAGCGCGCGGTTGATACTGGCGTGGAGATGTTGAGAGAGGGCGTACGAACGGCTCATCGACCATTCAAAGACTATCTGGTAGAACTGCACGGCGATTCGGTTAGATTTAGCAAAGAGACCTCTCTTGGGGAGCTAACCGAGAAAAACTCTTACCCAATTCTTCGTGACCAAGGGGTTGCTGTAGTATTTGGAATCTCGAAGCAACGGGCGACTGAATACCCCTATGCTACAGATCCGACCGAAGATCTATTAGTCGAACAGATCAGCAAACAATTATCATCAACCAACGGCGCACAACAGTACATAACGAGGGAACGGATCAGTAATCTTCAACGAGCTGCACTGAGAGGGGCTGAAGCTATTGCGACCGCCATCGATTTTGAAGAGGCCGACCCGGAACAGATAACAGCAGATCTCGATCTGCTGATCACCAAGTGCTATACCTGGGGTACCGCCTTGGAAAGCTTAAGCATGCCGATGTTGGCAAGCAAACAGGGCATACAGCCGACTGCCGCAGCAGCAGCGACCTCCACTATGGCACCTACCGGATACCGATAATGAAACGGACACGAGACAGCCGCTGCTTAGGTAGCGGATTTGCAAAACGGGGTTGACTCCCCGAAATATCCCTCTTTCACAAACGCGAGACTGAGTGTATGGATATGAGTTCACGCCAGTTGCGCAACGATCGTTACACGGGAGGAACACTACGATGAACCCTCAATCAGTCGCTAAGTTGATAGTTGGATACTTCCCTGGATGGGCGATCCACGCACGAAATTACCAAGTCTCGGATATTCCGGCAGACC
>JAFAVL010000798.1 GCA_019242465.1 Chroococcidiopsidaceae cyanobacterium CP_BM_RX_35
GACTGGTAGATGGGTTCCTTACAATAGACCTCTTTTGCCAAACAACAGTCCGGGAAGCCAGCCCATCACGATGGAGCAAGTGCATTACATACCAGCAGGACCATAATATTGGCGTGTAGGTTCGCCCCTTCTTTAACTCGGCTAAAACCCAATTGCCGCTACAGCCAATCGTCGCTGCTCCGGTGTCACCTCCAGATAGCGCTGCAACGTGCCCAAGTCGTTGTGTCCGCTGATTTCCTGAATGTGGCGCAGTAGTATCCCTGCATTCGCCATCTGGGTGAGGGCAGTCCGTTGGAAGTTGTGGGTAATGACTCCAACTAATCCAGCGTGATCGAGCGCGATCGCGCTCTGCTATTGCTATAGCTGTGAAGACTTCACACCCTGCTCTGGCAAACAATCATCGCTATACAGGATCTTGTTGGACCCATCTGGATAAGCACGCAGGCACCACTGTTTGGGTGGGGATAGCCACCACCAAACTGTGACCAGAAACATAGTTGTGAAGAATCCACCAATCAGTCGGTCATTGCCTTGAAATTTCAGCTCTACATGCAGGGGAAGTGAGGGCAGCGACGGATGGCAACTTGAGACAGTCCAGGAATTTGACGCTATTCAATGTTCTTTAAATCAGCAGAGAAAGCTTTGACCACGGTTACCAAAAAAACCTCATTTAACAAATTCGGCAACACTATCCTCGCTACTTTGCCCTAGTGAGGGCAAGATTTGTGGATTCTAACCCGGCGTAAACATGAATGCTATTACTGGCACACAGTTATACTGGCAGCCAAGCTCAAATAGATTGAGACCCCTAGTAGAACAAGCTGCTAGGGGTCCTGGAATTAAAAGTTTAATATAGTGGTTACGTTTACTTTTATTGAGTTCTCAGCTTGAGAGCTGGAAATTACGCAGCCATTTACAAAACTTTGTATTGACTGGGAATTGGGAAAATTTTCTGCTGGTGCGTGAGCTAGAGTACCTTTAGGTCTGCATAGTGATTGAATGCAATCTTGCGTCACCAATCTTGCCTTCACTCTCAACATTGAATGCTAAGTAGAAGTCACCCCTGAGCGGAGTGCAGGGCTGTAGCTGTGATTTGTTGTCGCTTGTGAGATATGGAAAGTGATGCTTAGAACCCAGAAGTAGTAGTTGACGTTGCCCTGGCCAGCTGTTGTTGTAGCGTCGAGGCTTCCGTTATCTAAAAAGATAGAGGGAGATGTGATCTTTAAATTGCCTGCTGCTCCGGTTCCTTGACTGCTCACAGCTACTTGAGCCCCATCTCGAACAATCAACTTCCCAGTGGCAATCATCAGGTTGCCAGCGGGACCTGTTGAGCTATCTTGAGCCTTGGCAGATAAGTTGGCCAGATTCTTCCCCTCAAAGTCTTTTCCTATTCCTATTAGCTCCACTGACTCTGGGGCATTTATGAGCAAATCTCCCCCCTTGCCCTGGGCATAAGTTGCAGTTGATACGTTTCCTCCATCCTGGATAAGTAACCTCCCGGCTCGGATCGTTATTTCTCCAGCATCACCAGTACCATAGGTCTCAGTATTCAGCACGCCATTTTTTAACTCTACCGATTCGGGAGCGATCACAGTCACATTTCCTCCTCGTCCCGTCCCTATGGTCGTGTTCTCAGAATTGTCTTCAATTGAAGTAGATGCCACTGATATAGCTGCTCTACCTTGTAAACTAACCTCTTAGTATTGATAGTTATGCTGCCTGCATTTCCAGCTGCGACAGCTAAACTAAACAATCCGCTGTTAACGGTGAAACCATCAGCTACTACAGTACCGCTCAGCTCTACGTACATAGGAGCTGTCACGATTAACTGACCCCCAAATCCATTAGCTTGTGTCGAAGTAGATACCTGGGCTCCATTCAGGACGAACAACCTCTCAGTATCAATCTTTATGTCTCCGGCTTTTCCATCGCTTATAGTTTGAGTCTCCAAGTTTGCACCGTAGTTTGGCACACCGCTTAATTCTATGGACTCAGAGGCGTTCACTGCCAAGGTTCCTCCCTGTTTCCCCCCCAGAGTTACAGTCGCAATCTGCAAACCATCCGCGAGCGTCACCTGCCTACCCTGTACCTGAATAGTACCGCCACCTTCACCACTGGCATCAACTCTAGCCCCATTGAGCAGGGATACATCTGCTCGTTGCACACCCACGGGAAAACTCAAATCCAGAGTGTTACCAGCCACGTTCAATCCTACCGTTCCTGCTTCTGCCAATCCTCCTATCTCGACTTGGCCACTCAAAGCATTCAATCCTCCGCCATCCAAGCTCACTTTGCCGCCTACTAATAGCAAACTTCGACCATCAGGAACTTTTAACCCAAACAAAGACGTGGAAAGACCCGATGGGCTCTCTACTATTTGTCCTGTAGGCTCTGTTGAATTGTTAATGATAGAGCTAGCAGAGACTTGATTAAATAGCAACGCTGAAGGATTTACTGTCAAGAGCGGGGGAACATTTGGAACAGAAGCATTGAAAAAGCCTTGATTACTAAACTGGATTACATTCGCTGTAGTAGCGACAAATGAACCCCCAACATCCAGGCTGGCATTAGGTCCAAAAATTATTCCATTTGGACTAATAAGAAATAGGTTGGCATTACCAATAGGATAGCAACTGATGTAGAATTTTCTGGCTGTTAAAGTTAGAAGTAGTTCATCTATTCTAATCGACCTTCATTAGCTTGGTAGTCAATAGATGAAAAGTTAAATTCATCTTTGCTTTGCCAAAAAAGTGCGACTGAAGATAGATTCTAGAATACTAGAGCAACTTGTTATAGTTGTTTGCTATCCATATTCTTGACCTCAACATGGCACAAAGCATACCAGAAATACTAAGTTAAAGCAACTATCAATTTCTTGTTTTTTTTATTAAGAAATCGAATGAAATTAGAAGTCAAACTGTAGTCTGGTACACTACTGTTCAGAACAACAAACAAGTTGTCACTTAAACAACAACTTTCTTTGATTATTGACTTAGATCCCAAAAATCCCCTCTCATTGACTTTTCAGTCCTGAAACCGAAGTTTATGCAGCATTCATAAAACTTCACATTTATCTAGAGATGGGAAAAGTTTTCGATTGAGTAGGTAGTCTAATCGGAAAGTCAATGCTCTTCGACCTGCCGGATGAGCATTCAAGATTACTAGCGCTACTCTGGTGTTGGTCGTTCAGGTCATTTCAGGCGCCGAGACTTCGACCTCATCAACCTCTGGGTGTGGCAGGTCAATTGGGTAGATGCCCCTCAGCTCCAGGTCCAGAAATGGGGAAATCTCCCCTAGCTTAAGAAGGCTTGATTCGGAGAGCATAAGACATATATAAGAAACCGCCAGCTGCCATATTAAGCTGGCATTTATATCCTTAAGTCCCGAGCCGTTGCTCGGGACTGATCAATTTTTCCAGCGCACTCGTTGGTCGCATCAGCGAGTCAAAATGACGAAAGTGGGGGGTGGACCTCCCACCAATGGTTAGAGCGAACGTGTTCCTTACCGGATGACCTCGCTTCGATTTGCTCAATTCTCTCTCGCAGCCTCTGTCGCGAAGGGCCAGGAATCTGGAACTCCTCCAAAGTGGCGAGGGCTCGCAAGTAGTTGCCCAAATATCCCACCACCCGCTGCCGATGCCAGCCATCCATGCGTTCATCTTCCACTAAGTAGTAGTAGTGGTGCGACTTAATTGTCTTCACCCGAATAAACATCGTCAGATGCCTAATATGTCGAGTCTAACTATGAGATCGGAAGAGCGTCGTGTA
>JAFAVL010000015.1 GCA_019242465.1 Chroococcidiopsidaceae cyanobacterium CP_BM_RX_35
TTAGAGGCAGAAAAAATGAAGTATGACCGAATTTTAGTTACGGGTGGTGCAGGTTTAGTCGGTTCGCATATTACCGATCAGTTAGCGGAGCAAAGGACAACCGAAATCATTATCTTTGACAACTTTTGGCGTGGGCGGCGCGAGAACTTGGCTGGAGCGTTAGCCCACGATTCAGTAAAAATTGTTGAGGGCGACATCCGAGATCGAAAACTCTTAACTGAAGTCATGCAAGGTGTGGATCTAGTCTTTCATCAAGCGGCTATCCGCATTACCCAGTGTGCTGAAGAGCCACGCCTGGCGTTAGAAGTAATGGCGGATGGTACATTCAATGTGTTAGAAGCAGCGGTGAAAGCTGGGGTCAAAAAGGTAGTAGCAGCCTCATCAGCCTCTGTGTACGGAATGGCAGAGGAATTTCCGACGACTGAGTCTCATCACCCTTACAACAACCGTACCCTATACGGAGCAACTAAGACATTTAATGAGGGCTTATTACGTAGCTTCTACGAAATGTATGGGCTTGACTATGTTGCTTTGCGTTACTTCAACGTTTATGGTCCCCGGATGGATATCCATGGCGTTTACACGGAGGTACTGATCCGATGGATGGAGCGCATTGCTGTCGGTAAGCCTCCACTGATTTTTGGAGATGGTTCGCAGACAATGGACTTCATTTATATTGAAGATATTGCCAGAGCGAATATCTTAGCTGCCCAGGCCGATGTTACAGATCAGGTATTTAATGTTGCCAGTGGAATAGAAACTAGCCTGAATGAACTTGCGTATAGTTTGCTCAAGGTTATGGGGTCCGATCTTAAGCCGGAATATGGTCCGGAGCGCAAAGTCAACCCAGTACAGCGCCGCCTTGCTGATGTGAGCAAAGCGCACCAGTTACTTCGCTTTGAGGCACAGGTGCCACTAGAGGAGGGGTTGCGTCGACTTGTCAACTGGTGGCGCTCTCAACAACTGATCAAGGAAAAAAGCTTTGTCTAAGATTATGCAATATATTCCAATTGCTAAACCCTGGATGGGTGAAGCGGAGGCTGAGGCTGCTAGGCGAAGCATTCTATCTGGCTGGGTTTCACAAGGACCAGAAGTCGCAGCATTCGAGCAAGATTTTGCTGCTTATGTACGGGCGAAGTATGCTTGTGCTGTCTCCAGTTGCACTACGGCATTGCACCTAGCACTTCTAGCCGTGGGTGTCCAGCCTGGAGATGAAGTCATTACAGTCAGTCATTCGTATATTGCCACTGCTAACAGTATCCGCTACTGCGGCGCGATGCCAGTTTTTGTAGACATTGAACCACAAACGTTCAACATCAACCCAGTATTAATCGAAGATGCGATAGGCGATTCCACTCGCGCTATCTTAGTTGTCCATCAGATGGGGATGCCTTGTGACCTCAGGGCAGTTCTTAACATTGCCCAACGACACTCGCTGCCAGTCGTTGAGGATGCAGCCTGTGCGATTAGCAGTGAAATTCTCTGGAACGGCCAGTGGGAGAAAATTGGTAAGCCGCATGGAGACATCGCCTGCTTTTCCTTTCATCCCCGTAAGGTGATTACCACTGGTGACGGTGGGATGTTAACTACAGCTAATCCTGATTGGGACAAAAAGTTTCGTTTGTGGCGGCAACATGGCATGAGCGTACCCGACACTGTGCGTCATGGAGCCAAAGAAGTCATCTTCGAGTCCTACCCGATTTTGGGATACAACTACCGCATGACCGATATTCAGGCTGCAATCGGACGCGAACAACTCAAACGTCTATCGGAGATTATCGAACGACGCCGTTTTCTGGCAGAGCGATATTGGGAATTGCTAGCAGATATGCCTGGGCTGAAATTACCAGCAGAGCCACCTTGGGCGCGGAGTAACTGGCAGAGCTACTGTGTACGCCTACCAAATGGGTGTGACCAGCGTCAAGTTATGCAAGCGATGTTAGACGCTGGCATTGCCACACGACGAGGGATTATGTGTGCTCACCGGGAGCCAGCCTATAGCAATGAAGCTGAATCGTTTAGTACTGGGGGAAACAGTTGCCTCTTTAAAAGCGAGCAAGCACAAGAGCATACCATTCTTCTGCCACTCTTCCATCAAATGACTGATCAAGAGCAAGATTATGTAGTTAAGACTCTAAAAACTATCTATAGCGTTTCCAACGTCTAGTAGGATTTAGCAATGGAGAAGTTAAGTAAACGGCATGGATCAAAAGCAGGTAACAATTTGATAAGGCTCTTTGTGGCTTTCAGGGATCTGCATGATGTATATAGGTCTCTGGGCCCTATCGTGCATAAGTTTCAGCTCTCTAAGTAACTACAGAACCCCTGATCCTTACCCATTAATAATCCTGGTTCTCCTTGATAGCTTCAGAGCCCCGAAATTCATAAATAGCCAAAACTTTTCATAAGCTAATGAGGTTATATGGTTAATATTGCTAAGCCTAAACTAGTTTTTTTTCAATGGAAGAACATTGAATTAGCGCATTTTGTTCACTTACACAGGCAACAACAAGTTAAATGTCTATCAGAATTCTTTGATGTAGTAGTAATTAGTAATGATTGTAACTATCAACAAATTTGTGATATTTATGAACCTGATTTGGTACTTTTTGAAAGCGGTGTTAACTATCGTAGATGCAAACGATTGAACATTTCAAATACAAATACTTGTCTCCAAGTACCAAAGTTGGGGTTGCATAATGGTGATTCTTGGTGTGAAGCCCGTGGTGGTTTTCTCTCAGATATGGAACACTGGGGAGTAGAAACATTTTTTACGATTTCCGTGACTATGGCTGAGCATACACCAGAGGTTCTTGATAAATTGTATGTCTGGCCTAATTTTATAGATCCAGAGACATTTAGGGATTACAATCTCCCTAAAATAATACCAATAATGTTAACTGGTTACCAAACTCCCTTATATTCTTGGAGAAGAAAAGTTTATGAGTTAATTAAAGAAAATTATCCTGCACTCATTTGTCCACATTTAGGATATACTAACCTTTTAGATTTAAGAATGATGCATGGTGAACGATATGCTCGAACAATAAATGCTTCATGGTTTGTACCAACATGTGGAACAGTAGAAAAAGAAATTGTTCGTAAGCATTTTGAAATACCAGCATCTAAGTCATGTCTAATTACTGAGCATAGTGCTGCAATCGAAGCAGCAGGATTTACTGATATGGTAAACTGCGTGTTTGTAAATGAAGATAATGTTCTAGATAAACTTGATTACCTATTTCATAATACTGATGAGCTTGAAAATATAACACGTGCAGGGTATGATCTCGTGCATTCTAAGCATACGTTCAGACAACGTAGTCAGATTTTTGATTGGTTTAATCTGAATGATAATCTTGAGTCTATGCAGATTATTATTCAGACAAACCCATTTGATCCACTAGTTATAAAGGATAGATCAAGCGGAGACAAAAATGTACATATAAATAGCGGTGGATTAGTTTTAAAACTCCTTCAGGAGGGAGATAAAGCTCTATTTTCTGGAAGGTGGCATGAAGCCGAAACAATATATCTCGAATGTGCTAATTATATAGGCTGGATGCCAGAACCAAAACTTCGTTTGGCACTATGTAACTTATACGGAGGCAAGGCTAAGTCAGCATATCATTTGATAGAGTATTTAATCAACTATCAAATTCAAGAGTATGGAGCATTAGATCCAGATCCTGTTGAATTAACTTACCTCATTATTTCGCTCCTTTGTCAAGGAAAGCTCAACGAGGCCATAATCCGTGCAAATCAACTTCCTTCACTTCATCATCCTGAACTAGATCGTATTCGTTCAGCTATTAGTTATCTGCAAAATGCAGGAGATGATGTTCCTAAACTTTACAGTCATTCAACCAAGTCACGTTATAGTGTCCATAGACTTCCTAACCGAAGCTTTGCTGATTGGATTGATAATCTCTGTATTTTGCTTAAAGCCTGCGAACAGTTCAGTTTAGCAGAAAGGTTAAAGAACTTAGATTTTTCAGAATATCAACCTTCAGAAAAACAAGCAAAAACTTTTAACAGTGTAATACAGATATCGAGGAACCATCTATTATCAGTTCGGATCAATTTGTTGAAGACTTTAAATGATATTTTTGAAAAACTGCATATTCCTAATCCAAAACCAAGCTTGCCACCGATTTCAGAGCTGGGATATGTCATCAGGCTAGCCAGAGTTGCCAAAATAGATCTCTTAAAAAGACAAGTCGTTAATTATTGGAAGCGTAAATAATTATTGGGTTGTGTTGTAAATTGTTGAACAGACTTAATGACCTAATATTTACACCAAACGCATTTGGCCGCCTACATTAGACTTAAACTTCAACGGCATCTCCCTTGCAATCTTTTCTTCCGTGCTTTAAGGCGTATTGATGGATTGGTTGAACGTATTGCCAGAAAACTTATGCCGAGTCTACCCACTAATGGTCATATGTTCGTGCTTGCTCGTAAACATTCATGAAAACGTAAATAATTATTGTGCTATTGCTGCTTTTCTAATATGCTTTTTCTATCCGAAGGAGCGGGAAAGGTTGATTAGGAGCTATGATTAGAGCCTTAGCTTTACATCACATGTTTATTTTTTTTTCAACAAAACCGCAGTTTGATGCCCATAAGCCTCTTCTGTTACAGAAAGAATAGTGTACATGGGGTTAACAACCTTGCAGAAGTAATCTATATCATAAAAAACTTGTGAACGATAATCACGACCAATTACAAGCATACCGAAATCATCTTTTTCTCTATTGTATGTTGGATTGGAATTTAGTAACGTAGTAAGCTTAACTTCCTTGTTATTCTTGGCAGTAAAGTAACCAGTTTTATCATAAAAGTAACCCTCATCAAGTAGCTTTATGGTATGCCTATCGTGAATAGTTATATAAAGTCTTCCTTTTGGAGATAAAATACGCCTGAGTTCTAGCAGCCAAGCTTCAGCAAGATCGTCAATATGTGTAAATACAGATATATATCAAATCAAAATAAGCATCTCCAAAAGGTAGATGAGGAAGTGTTGTTGTCGTTGCAAAATGAAATGGTGGAGATAGATTAACCTTACACCAGTTAATAAGGGAAGCATCAATATCTAAACCCCATATCTCACAAGACTCAGAGAAAGTTTTTAGATGACGTACCATTCTTCCTGCAGCACAACCCATCTCTAGAATACGATTACCTTGAGTAAGCGAAAAGTCAGAAGCAGTTACTATCTCTAGCATCCGATCTACATTTTCTTTTCCCTTAGTTATGTACCACTCTTTTCCTTTGTCACCGAAATCATTACCGTATCCAAGCCAAAAAGACTTTGGAGGAATATTCAGCCCATCACTTACTCCCTCGTTATTATATTTTGATTCTTTCGATACTGTAAAAGAGTCAGATCCATAAGCTTCTGGTTTATATTTTAATACGGAAACATAGTCCCCAAAAGCATTCGCAGCTTCAGCCATAATTTTTTCTTTTAATAATTTTTTAATAGACTTAGGAATTAGTCCAAGTATGATGTTTGGCATTTTAATTACTCGCTATTCAAAATAGAATAATTATCAAACAATAAAGGCTGCCTACGCTGCTCACCCTCGAATACAAGTAGCCTTTTGAAGGTGTCACTAAGGTGAGTCTGCGGACATTATCACATAGTTTGGCTGGGTTTTGTTTGCTCTTTACTTTTTATTAGCAGATGCACTGCTTATTCAGCAACGCCGTGCAGAACAAGTACTTGCTCACCAACTGTGACAGCAACCTCTGCTTCAGGTGTTTCAATATTGCCGCTATCGTCTACAGCGCGACTCTCAATAGTCATTGAGCCACTTGTTGAAGGTGTCCAGGTGTAGCTCCAGCTGGCACGCCCATCAGCTGGATGCCATGTCGTCCTGCCATCAACCGATACTTCGACACCGCTGACAACACCACCTATGTCGCTTGCCGTGCCACTGATTGTAACTGGGCTACCTGTTAGCAGGTTTGTACCAGCATTTGGTGAGCTGATCGTCGAGGTGGGAGCAACCGTGTCGGTCGAGGCAGTAGCTAGCATCAAGTCAGTCTGCAAGGTGGCAGGCTGCACGCCCATGTCAGCGAACAGATTAACGGTTGCCTGTTGCATCCGCATATCTGGGTCGGCACTGCCATTGTCATGGTTTTTATCCAGCCCCCACGACCACTGATACGTACCCGATCCAAACACTAGGGCACCACTGTTGTGCTTGTATAGTGTTAGGTGGTGGGTAGCTGTACCTGGACCATAATCTGATCCATAGTCGGAGAAGTACTGCGGCACGTCCACTGTGGTGGAGGACAATCTGAACAAACCTGTAGGTCGGAAGCCATTGTCGAGGTCTTCATCCCACTCATCACCCAACGTTCCACTCGGAAGTGTGGCAGTGTCTCCTGATGCAAGATTTGCGATGCTCGTGTTGCGCCAGAAGCGCATCTTACCGTCAGCTTCAGGGACGGTGATGGCGTAGGTGCAGCAGTTAACAGTGGAAATAGTACCAGTCAGGGCATTTTCAGGACGACCACCATCTGCAGGTGGACTGAAACGGGGATCGCGCCAAGTACCAGTC
>JAFAVL010000027.1 GCA_019242465.1 Chroococcidiopsidaceae cyanobacterium CP_BM_RX_35
CACCAAGCCTTGCAGCTCTGGTGGGGGCTTGAAACCCACGGAAATTGCGAATTGCGAATTGTTTTGGGTAGCGTGTCATCAAAAGGTAATGCCTCCTATTGCTTCTGAGCCAGTATTGTCGGTAGAGCTGAGAGATCGCGCACAATCCCTTGGGGTAATGCGTGATTCTCAATGTGTCGATCTACTAGGTAAGCATGTATCCCCAATGCCAGGGCTCCTTTGACACAAGGGATTTCATCATCAAACAATAAGCATTCGCTAGGGTTGACTCTTAAGGCATTCGTGACGCTAAGGTAGGACGCAGGTTCGGGTTTAGCGGCACCGATTGCCATCGCCGCGCAGGCAACATCCACAAACTCAGCTAGTCCAGCCGCAAGCAGAGAGGCATCGAGGCTAGCTAGTGAGAAGTTAGAGAGCACTCCGACAAGTAAACCCCGCTGGCGAGATTCTATCAAAGCGGGTTTGGCATCTGGAAATGGGCGGACGATGCTAGTGTAATCGAAGCGTAAGAGCTCTGATCGCACTGTGGCAGCAACTGCCAAATCATCACTCAGCCAATTCCAGAAGCCGTGCCAGAAGCTCTCCTCTTCGGCGACGCTACGCGGGAAACCCACAGTCTTACCCCACTGTTGCCAGCGTTGGAGAAGCTCATCGATTTTGAGCGGTAATAGGGGCTGGAAAAAGGTAGCAGCCTTCTCCATATCAAAACTCGTGAGTACACCATCGCGATCGAATATAACAGCACGGATTGGCATAGTTGGCGGTTAAGTTGGGGGATCGATTGGTGCTGGATACCAGAAGGGACCAAGGTGGGTACCCAACCCAATTGTTGGACCGTGTTCCCAAGCGGCGCGATGTAAAAGTGCCTCCTCAGCTCTGCCAGTTTTATCTTGCCGCCAAGTGGGACGGAGGTAGGCGTAGTCGTAGAGTATGGTTCGCAATTCGCGTTCGGTCAGACTATAGCCAGGTCGCTGTGTCCAATAGCACTGGATCTCTTCGTATAACAAAGGCGGTAGGTGGTCGAGAGCAACCAAGGGTTTACCAAAACTGAGCAGTAGTTTAGCAGGTGGAATATCAGCTCCGAAAAGAGCGCGTACTGCCTCCGCTTTTGTACAGGCACCGTTGGCAAATGCCTTACCAATCCAGGACCAGAGATTGTCATAGTCTAGTGTAGTGAGAAACCAGAGGTTAGGTCCGGTGGCAGCGCTAGTTGCCTGCTCTAGAGTAGCGGCTATGTCACTCAGTTCTGAAATGGAATTGCCAGCAACAATTAGCCTAACTCGCCAGTTGGCAGCTCGGTAGAAGTCGAGGGACTCAGAGCCAGCCAAGCCCCATTTCATCCAATGAAGAACCCGGTCGCGATACAGACTGCGTTCAGCAAAAATCTGGGGACGCCCTGCTGGTGCAATTAGATGCTGGACTCCAAAATGGAAAATCAGTTCCCAAGACCTTAGCATATGGGGATGTGACGAACGAGGATATTCTTCATTTATGGGAATACCCGCTAAAGCAGCAGCACGGCGAGTGCCACCTGTCGCATAGATTATGGTGGTAGGCACGACTGGCTCCATCTCCTTTATCGGAGCAGCAAGAAACTCCTCTAAATTGGGGCATGAGTCTACAGTCATTGAGAATTCTCCTCAAGAGCGAGTGCTAGCATAGCACTTAACTCGAAAGCGCGATCAATACGGGACGGACGATACAACTCCTTAGCTATCCAGTACTTGTCCTCACCCGGATTGAAGGGACGATAATTGAGTAGCAGCCATTGATAAGCTTTCCGCAAAGTATCTAGGACATCCTGAGTAACAAGGAATCCGCCGTCTCGCAGCGTGCGTAGTGTGAGAACACCATAGACCGTCTCCGCAGTTGTTGATTTATCATGCATCCCCCATCCTCCATCTGCATGTTGATATGCAAGCACTGCGTCAACTGCTGATTTCACCCCTGGGATGTGTCCAGAATGTGTTAGCGCCAGCACTACATGCAATGTAGTGTAAAGCCAGGAGCTATGCCATTTATCAGCTAGCCATCGCCCATCAGGGCATTGACGCTCAACCAGAAATTTCTGTGGTCGAGCGACCTTCCTCCCAGAGATCGCTAGCGCATGAGTAGCGCGAGCAGTGACAGAGAGGGAGGGCTGAAGTTCCTCGGAGTAGGCAAAGAAGCAGCCATCATTTTCGAAATGTTCTAAGATTGCATGACTGACCTGGTGTCCGGTAGCACAAAGTACAGCTATACCTGCGGCAGTATCGTCCCCATCAGGCATAAAAAAGTCGCTCATACCAAAACCTCTAGGTCTTAATGCATGTGCTAAATCACTCACCTGTAACCGCACTAGGTCTTGTAGTTGAGGATGCGTCAGAAGTCCAGTAATTAGGAGAATGTATA
Organism: Chroococcidiopsidaceae cyanobacterium CP_BM_RX_35; assembly: GCA_019242465.1. Next base: position 2,392 of record JAFAVL010000027.1, read on the forward strand.
AGACAAACGTTTGCTCAAACCGATTGATTGGCCACACTGTTGGCACAACCCCTGGTATATCTTCGCCAGTTGCTGCTGCCGCCTGCAATAGGTAGTACCGTGCAACCTCACGAACATCTGCCAAGTCAGTACGCCTAGCTGCTGCGTGTAGCCAGGCCGCCGTTGCAGCAGGGCTATGCCCAACTCCGCCTGAGGCATCAATTAGCGCGGGGTCAGGATCTGTTCCCCATGCCTCCCAGGAGTGAGCAGCTGTTGTGCCCGCGCTATGCTGCGTTCGGGTAATCAGCGAGCGGCGATGCTTCCCTAATGCTACAAGAGTTGCATAAGGCTCTTGCGGCAATCCCAACCCTGGCATCACTGATGCATCGAGTAGCCAGGGCAGGAGTAACTCTACACCGACTGGCAAATTATCGGGTAGCGGTTGCCTCCACTGACCCATCTGCCGCTGAAGGAAGGTCAGACCCGCTCGCGCAGCGTTACGTGTTGCCATGCGGTTGCCGTAGGTGTACAGTGCTAGCACTGACGCCAGTGTGGGGACATCGCGGGCGAGCGGTGCAGTGGGATTACCCCACCCACCATCAGCCTGTTGTTGGCTCAACAGCCAGTCCACGGCAGGCCAAACCCCCTGCTGGGGTGGATAGAAGCGTAGTACTTGAGCGGTATCGTAGACTGAGGGGCTTATTAAGCCGCCATTTTTACCCAGGTTGGCGATTAGGTAACGGAGATCGGTCAGGAGAATGTCGATCATGTAACTCATCCACTTGAAGAGAAATGCAGTGACATTAGCAGTGATGGGCAGACTCAAAGCAGTGTAGATTTTAGGATAGAGTGCTTCATAGCTCATCCAAGTAATCTGTATCAATAGTGACTTCATGAACTGGAAATAATGCTGTGATTGAACAGGCACTTATCTAAATGCGCATGTTGTTCTTAAGGTGAGAGGATAGCAAAAATTCCTTTAGGAGGAATAGCCTTTTTTTAGGAAATACACCCATATTTATTGAAAATCAAAATAAATTATTTTGAGTTTAAGCCATGAGTTCTAATTCTATTGAATTGGTTATTGGTCATGAAAAATCCAGCAATTTTCTGAATAAAGACCTAAATACATATCGCATATTTTGTGTGATTGGTGCGATTTTAATTCCGGGATTTTGGCTATCTCACAAATTAATTAATCCAGACGTTGTTGACTTCTTATTAGCAAGATTATTATTTTCTTTTTTGTTCATCTCTATTTTGATTGCTTCTTATATAAGTAACTATATCAAAAATAACATTATCTATTTTCTCGAGATTTTACATTATGCTGTAACTATTTGGATTATATATCTTAATTTTCTGAATCATTTTTCTGATCATTCTGTGGCTCTGGTGGTAATTACTTTTGGTGTCATAATTATGGGGCTAAAAAGACGTGTCCATCTAATAGCCTATCCTTTAATCGTATTATTTCTGACTAGTTTAGCCTTTTTTTTGGTCTCCAGCCCCCAAGTAAATGGAGGCTTATTCATAAGTAATCTAGCTACTGTTAGTATAATATCCTATATTGTTTCAGATTCTAGATTGAAGATCCAAGAAGAAATTACTGTTAGGGAAGAATTAATGACGACTATATTTGACGAGTCAGCAGATGCATTGTTTTTAGTTCATAATATTAATCAAAAAATAATAAACTGCAATTCCCGTGCTACATCTGTATTTGAAGCAAAAGAAAAAAGCATGTTGATTGGAATTGAGATAAACACCTTAATAAATTCTGGACTAACTAAGGATATAAGTTTTAATATCAGAAATAAGATCAAGGAATATGGCGTTTTTGCTAGCGTATTAGAATATGTAAATAAGAAGGGTCAAACAATATGGGGTGATACCATTATTAAAGAGATCAAGATATTCAATGAAACAATTCTTCTCGTTCGAATTTCAGATATCACAGAGCGCAAGCAGGCAGAGGAGGCTCTACAACAGGCTAAAGATGAGTTAGAAAGACGGGTTGAGGAACGAACAGCCGAACTATCACAATCTAATTTGCTTCTGAAACAGGAGATCGGTGATCGCCAGCGGGCAGAAGAGCAATTAACTTATGGTGCTTTTCACGATGCGCTAACTGGACTGCCAAACCGAGCCTTATTTGTGGAGCGCCTGAGGCAGGCGGTTGAGCTGAAAAAATGGTATGAGGGCTATTTATTTGCTGTACTCTTCCTAGATCTTGACCGCTTCAAAGTTGTCAATGACAGCCTCGGGCATATGGCTGGAGATCAACTTCTACTGGCGATCGCCAGTAGAATCAAGGCGTGCCTACGTGCCGAAGATATAGTCGCCCGTATTGGAGGGGACGAGTTCACAATTCTGCTGGAGGGTATCCAAGATGTTAGCGAAGCAAAAAGCGTTGCCAACCGGATTCAAGAGCAACTGAAGTTGCCTTTCATCCTGAGTGGAAATGAGGTATTTACCAGTGCGAGCATTGGAATCGCCCTCAGTGTGACAGATTATGACCGACCAGAACAGATCTTGCGCGACGCTGATATGGCAATGTACAAAGCTAAGATGCGTGGCAAGGCACGCCATGAAGTATTTGACATCACCATGCATTCTTCCGCCATAGCTCGCTTACAGGTGGAAACCGACTTGCGGCGGGCCATCGAGCGTCAGGAGTTTCGGCTTCACTACCAGCCTATTGTTTCGCTAGATAGCGGTACAATCAACGGGTTCGAGGCTCTTGTACGCTGGCAACATCCAGAACGCGGTCTTGTTTCCCCGGCGGAGTTCATCCCAATGGCAGAAGAAACCGGACTGATCGTTCCCCTTGGCTGGTGGGTTATCCACGAGGCGTGCCATCAAATGCATGTATGGCAAGCACAATTTCTCTCAGACGCTCCTTTATCGATCAGCATAAATATTTCCGGCAGACAATTTTCACAACTCGACTTAAGCGATCGAATAGAACAGATTTTGCAAGAGTTTAGCCTCGATCCTCGCACTTTAAAATTGGAACTCACAGAAAGTGCCATTGTGGAAAATGTCGAATCTGCAAACTTAATGCTGGCACAACTGCGAAAGCTAGGTATTCAGTTGTGTATGGACGACTTCGGTACTGGTTATTCATCGTTAAGTTATCTACACCGCTTTCCTATAGATATGTTGAAGATTGACCGCTCCTTCGTTAGCAGAATGAGCCTTGATAATGAGAATTCGGAGATTGTCCGAACGATAGTGACACTAGCTCACAATTTGGGCATGAATATGACTGCCGAGGGGGTCGAAACAGCTGAGCAACTAGCTTTACTCAAGGAACTGAAGTGTGAATATGGGCAAGGATACTTCTTTTCCAAACCGATAAACAGCGAAGCCGCAACAGCTTTGATTCCGAAGTTGGGAGTCGGATAATAAAAAGCCCTTGGGAGTCTTTCCGTGTTTCGACCCCAAGAGCTTCTTTGAATTACTCCTCACACTAACTAAAGTCTACAGCTTCCTTCCCAGAAGAATGATTGATTCTAGTGACACTTCTAGCACCGTCACAAGAATCGACCTATCACTTGCGGCTATGAGCAGGATCTAAACCAGCTATTTTGCGGTACTTAGCAACTGTTCGTCTGGCTATGGGTAGACCAAACCTCAGCTTTAAAAGCTGAGCTAACTGTTCATCAGTGTAAGGAGCTATAGGGGATTCTTCCTGAATCAGTTGTACCAGCAGTTGTTGCACCTGTTGTGATGTCCGTCCTCCCACTCGTACTGGGACACACAGCGAATTGAGTGGCAAAATGCGGCTAGATTGATCGCAAATCAGGAGATAGCGTCCCCTGACAATTCGACTCACTGTAGCGTTAGAAAGCCCTACCGCTTGAGCCACAAGTTGCTGGGGGGTTGGCACTAACTCTAAGTGATCGCGGCTGCTCAAAAAAGCTTGCTGGCGCTCGACTAGAAATTGACCAACTTTGAGAATATTTTCCTGCCACTGCTTTAAGGCAGTTAGCAAGCTTTGTGCCTTTTGAAGGAGAGATGATAGCCTTTGAGTATCCTGATTCTGCCTATCCCTTGTTGGCAAAAGCTCAATTGCTTCTTGGTCAAGACAGAAGCGCTGCTCAACTTCATAGACCAGAGACACCTGCCAAACAGCCGAGGAAAGCCGCTCTGCCTTAAGGTCGGGGGTAACAATGGGAGCGTGACTGTACCCAAAGTTTCTAGCGGGTCGGGGTTCTAGAGCTTGGATTTGACGGATTGCGCCTAACAAAGCCTCCTCATCTAAATTGGGCTTGCTCAAAGCAGCAGCCGGAGCCTCCTCCGGAGCCAGTCGCGTGGGCGGGTTTCCCACGCCAGTCCGCTCAACGGAGGGAACCTCCGCACGCGGCTGGCTCGACTTGAGCGAACTGGCGTGCTGACCTTTGAGTGGCACTTCTACAAGCCGCTGTTCGCGCAGCGTTTGCAACAACCACTCACGACTTTGCTTTGCCTCTAGAGAACTACCAGTACAATTTGCTAGCTGCTGTAAATAGTCTCTAACCAGAAGAGCAGGGAGACTTTGAGCTGGCTCTTTGAGCTGCAATAGCAGGCATTCTCGTAAGGAGCGAGCTCCTATCCCTGGAGGGTCTAGATTTTGGAGTAGAGGCACAATAGTTTCTAGTTCCTTTGGGCTCCAAGGACTACCATTTGCCCAAGTTTGTGCATCCGTTTCTAGATAACCTGCATTTGAGAGCCATTGGGTGAGATAAAGCAAGGCATCGCGCTGGGCGAGAGGCAGCGAGAGGGCTGAAATTTGACCGGACAAATGTTCTTGGAGACTAAGACCTTGAGCTGCCGGAGTGTACCAATTAGGTAGGATGTCTGCTAGCAGGGTTTCGCGACTTCCTGACCAGTCAGATGAACCACTTTTCTCAACTATGAACGGGTTGTTCCTGGCTTCTGCTTGGAGGTAGCCCACAACCCGTTTGTGATCCCAAGGTAGCAGGCGCACAAGCTGCCGCAGAGTCGGATAGAGAATTGTTTGTGTCTCTAAGCGTGTTTCTAGATACGCGCCCGTTACTATAGATTCCATTGTCGCCGCTTCTGCTCAAAACTTTTGTCATCTAGCCCTAAAGCTTTGTGAGGCTCTTGAGGATAAAGGATCAAGGCTTGGCGAATGAGGGTTTGTTCCAATTGAGCTATAGCTCGTTCTAAGTTCAGGTCAGCGTGCTTCTGCTGTTTCATGGTAAAAGCTGCGCTGACTGTATCAGACCACTGTTCTTGACTGAAGACGATATGTTCAGCAAGTATTGTTCTCCCACCAGATAGGACTGCCGCTCGCTCTAAGGTATTTTGTAACTCCCGCACATTCCCTGGCCATGAATAACCTTTAAGTTTTAAGAGCGCTCCTTCAGTGATTGCTAGAGTGCTAAGGTTACGCTGTAGGGCAATACAACTTAAAAAACGTTGGGCTAGTGGTTCCAAGTCTTCACTATGATCGCGCAAGGGTGGCAGTTCAATCCGTAGAACGTTGAAACGATAATAGAGGTCTTCTCGAAACTGATTGAGGCGGACCATTTGCTCTAAATTCCGATTAGTAGCAGCCAAAACTCGCACATCTACTGTTTTTGTCTGGTTACTCCCCAACCGCTCGAAAGATCTATCTTGCAAGACTCGTAACAATTTGCCCTGAATCATCGGGCTTAATTCTCCAACTTCATCTAGAAAAATCGTGCCACCATTAGCTTGCTCAAAGCGTCCAATCCGCAAGTTGTTGGCTCCAGTGAAAGCTCCTTTTTCATGACCAAATAACTCTGCCTCCAGCAAATGCTCTGGTAGGGCAGCACAATTGACTTTCACTAAGGGTCCTCGGCTGCGGGGGCTAGCATTGTGGAGGGTGGAGGCGACTAATTCTTTGCCAGTACCAGATTCTCCTAAAATTAAAACTGTGGTGTTTCCTTGTGCTACCCGACCTATAAGTTTAAACACCTCTGCCATCGCTGGCGATCGCCCCAATAGTTCTTCTTGTTGCGTCAGCTGTGTAGGGTTTGCTCCTACCTGATAGACTGATGCTTGATGATGGGCTAAAGCCTTACGGGTGAGT
>JAFAVL010000031.1 GCA_019242465.1 Chroococcidiopsidaceae cyanobacterium CP_BM_RX_35
CAACGTCTCGTAGCCAGTACTTGGCTGCTTGCCAAAGTAGTCCTGATAGTGAAAATCCATCTCTACCGCTTCCATGCGGACAGCAGGACCAGGTATTTTTGCTCCAAACTGGAGACTGATGCCTTCATCCGGCTGAATATGTAGCACTAAAAAATTTGGCGTCAGTCGCTCGACGGTTGTCTGACGGAACATTAAGTGCGGCACGCGCTTAAATTGGATGGCGATTTCGCTCACTCGCTGGGGCAGAACTTTACCAGTGCGCAGATAAAACGGCACTCCCGCCCAGCGCCAGTTGTCAATCATCAGCTTCAGAGCCACATATGTTTCTGTATTTGAGTCAGCCGCGACTCGCGGCTCAGCCCGGTAGGCGGATATGTGCTTACCTTTGACCGTGCCTGCGTCATACTGCCCCCGCACAACCTGAGTGTGGACTGCTTCTGAGTTCATGGGTAGGATGGCATGCAGCAGTTTTGACTTCTCATCGCGCAGCGCATCGGCGTCAAAGGAAAGTGGTGGCTCCATCGCTGTCATCGCCAGTAACTGGAACAGGTGGTTTTCCACCATATCCCGTAGCGCCCCCGCCCCTTCATAAAAGCCTCCCCGTCCTTCGACACCAACCGTCTCAGCTACGGTGATCTGTACGTGGTCAATGTAGTGGCGGTTCCAGACTCGTTCAAACAGACCGTTGCCGAAGCGGAAAACTAAAATATTCTGCACCGTCTCTTTACCGAGGTAGTGATCGATGCGATAAATTTGGCTTTCACTCAGCACGCTACCAAGGTTTTGATTAAGGGTACGAGCCGAATTCAGGTCATTGCCAAAGGGCTTCTCAATAATGACTCGTCGCCAGTGTCCCTCCGACTCCTGCGCTAGCCCGACATCGCCTAGTTGACGCACGATCTTTGAGAAAAAGTCAGAGGCTGTAGCTAGGTAATAGAGGTAATTGCCGCGCGTGCCTCGCTCTTGATCTACCTGAGCCAGCAGATCACGGAGTTGCTGATACGAGTTAGCATCCTCAAAGTTGCCACTAAGGTAGTAGAGTCGCTGCTCTAACCAATCCCAAGTATCCTGATCAACTGAGCCAGTGGCAAATTCTTGAATATCCTGACTCATTTTGGCGCGGAAATCGTCGCTGCTCATTTGGCTGCGAGCAATGCCAACCACAGCAAACTCATCCGGCAATAGCTTGCCGCGTGCTAGGTTGAGGAGCGATGGTATCAGCAAGCGCTTGGTCAGATCGCCAGCAGCACCAAAAATCACCATCACGCAGGGTGGGGCTGGCTGCAATTGCTGTTCATCTGTCACGGTCTGTTCCTGAGTAGCTATCATGGCTCGATCTCTCTTTTCATAGGATACGTACCAACCGTTGGGGGAGCTGTTCTCTTCCTTTACCCTATCTCCCCATCTCCCCATCGTCCCTAAGATGCCACAGGCTTGGGCTGATTTTACGATACAAAAGCCGTATTCTTGTCTAATTACAAGTAGATTAACGATATCAATATAGGTAAGCTGCAATTTTACAATAAATTGTTGCTCCTTATTTCATTTTTACTAATGATTTTATTCCGGCTCGACAACTTTCATTTTATTAGCTAGTCGCGCTATCCTTCAACAAAAATTTTGTAAAATAGTCGTATTGGGTCGCATCTAAATTTAAATCAAAAACTTGAAATTCAGAATTAAATTATAGCTTTCAATTGTAGACCTGTATTAAGAATACATTATTGTTTAATTATAATTAACTCACAAATCTAGTTTTAGGCTTATGTCTCTTTAATCTAAAATCTTGGATTTTTTCTGTCATAACATAACCAAAGAGTTGTATTAATATACCAGACTTCAAGAATTAGTATTTCCCCTAACGAAGACCTTGACCAGGGAAGATTGCTAAGTTAAAGAGGAACTTAAGCATTTCTGCTAGGCTACTCTTGCACTTTTAGGATTATTAGCTATGGATTTTGTGTCCGACCCGCCGATCACCGTTAAAATTCGTAAGATGAAGGAACGGGTACGGTGGCGAGAGCCACTGATTGCAGAGCGAGGCATCGATCAAACCCGCATAGTTTTTGAGGATAGTTGGACTGATCGTTCTGAATTCTCATTTTTGGTTGTGGGCGATAGTGGAGCTGGACCACGGAGGGGACATAACCCCCAACGACAAGTTGCAGAACTCATGCTGGCAAACCGGGGCGACTGCCGCTTTGTATTGCATACGGGTGACGTGATTTACCTGGTTGGTTCGAGTGAGTACTACCTGGAAAACTTTATTGAGCCTTATCGAGAATTTTTAGTGGGTGGGGAGCAACCTAAACAAATTGCCTACGACCAGATGGTATTCAATCAACCGTTTTTGCCTGTACCAGGTAACCATGATTACTATGACTTGCCGTTTGTTTATGGTCTGATGGCACAAACCACACTGCCACTTCGCCATCTGCTCCGATTCCAGTTGGATCTGGCTGTTGGTCGACACGGATCGAGGCAGGGCGAAGCTTATGCCAAAGGATTTCTTGACTACCTCAAAGCATGCAAAACTCAGGAAGATTTGAGCCATCACCTAGACAGCCACTACGTTGCTAAGACTGACACTGGTCGCTGTCTGGTTTACAAACCTGGACGCTTCACCCGATTACCTAACCGCTATTACACATTTCGTAGTGGCGGGATTGACTTCTTCGCCCTCGACTCAAACACCTTTAATGCACCACCACCGCTGGCGGCAACACAAGAGGGAGAGGACTTTCGTCGCCAACTAGAAAATCGTCGGGATGAATTAGAGCAGCAAAAACATAAAATCCTGCAAACCTGCCCACGCCTTAGCCCCAATCGCCCTAACGAAGCCGAACAGCTTGACGAGTTGCGGACCAAATTGACACAGATTGATGAGATCCAGCTCGACATTGAAAAGCAACTAGCGTCTGACGAAACCACGGTTGTTGACCTTGAACAACTTGATTGGCTAAGGCAAAGGTTGATTGAATCCTGGAATACCACTGAGGTGCGCGGAAGGGTGGTCTATCTCCACCATCCCCCATATGTCACTGAGGCGACAAAGTGGCATCAGGCACAAACTTTGGCAGTTCGTCATCGGCTCCGTCGGGTCCTGGATGCAGTGGCTGAGGCTGTCGGTTCGCTTGCCGCGGGGCGTCCAATAGTCGATTTATTTCTCAGTGGTCACGCTCACTGCTTAGAATATCTGCGCACTGGCAACACTGGGCACGCCGACTCACATCTCAACTGGCTGATCTGCGGTGGCAGCGGTTTCAGCCTCCGCCGCCAGCGGTCTCTTGGACCGGAATTATTGGAGTTCTTTGGTGAGAATGACAAGGGTTACACTCGCGAAGTGGCGCGATCTCGACTTTTTATCGGTCGTAATGGTTATGGTTCACAAAAGCGGCGGCCTTACACCTGTTTGCGGATTGATGTCCAAGATGGTCGACCGCCCAAGTTCATCGTCCGACCGTTTATCGCTGAACTATTTCAGCAGCAGTGGAGTCATCGTCAAGTTGAACCGTTTACCCTTTAATCAGTTTCTTCCTTTCTCAGGCTTTATCGTTTTTACCGTCTTCTGCCATTTGGAGCAACTTTCGGGCTACGAGAACGCCGACTACTACTCCACTAACAAGTTGCATAGCCCGCGTAGCCGTCTTGGAGCCATCAGGTGTTTTGGAGTCATTGATAGTTATAGCGCTATCTTCGGCATTCATATAGCGGTGGAAAACCTCATCCTTCAACCACTCCTCAGTGACTTTGAAGTCATGTGCTAGATTTGGCAGCATCTCTAGATATGTAGCTTGACGGATCAAGTGACCAGCTCTGCCCTTCACTTCTAGGCGATCGAAGATATTAGCGACACTATTTTCTATCCCTAACTTCATGAGGGTGCCACGGAGATTAACTTTAGCTGGCTTCAGACCGCGACCCAAAGCTAGGGCTTTAAGGTTATGAGCGATCGCAGCTGCCTGCTGATAAGCAACTTGGGCTGTTGCTGGTAGGGACGCGCCTTGTTCAACTGCACAATCACCTGCCGCAAACACTTCTGGAAAATCAGGCAATTGCAATGTCGGGGTCACTTGCAGCCGACCGTGCTTGTCGCGGTGTTCTGCTGGCACAGGTAAATTTTGGATTAACGGATGGGTAGCAGTGCCAGCTGTCCAGATGACAGTAGCAGCTGGAAGCGTCATGGATTGACCATTGTGCTTATACTCCACTACGTCTGGTCGGATAGCAGTGGCTGCTGCCCCTAAAATCAGCTTTACTGGCACAGCGCGGTTTTGCATCGCCTCGATCGCGGTTTCGCGCAAACCTGCGTTAACGTCGCCCTTGAGAATTTCCTCGCCATGATTGAGCAGCACTATCCGGATCTCTCGCGGATTGCCTCCTAATGCCTCATACCAATTTGGTAGCAGATCGGCTAGGGTACAAGCTATTTCAATCCCGGAAGGACCACCACCAATTACCGCCACCGTTAACAGTTTCTGGCGCTGTTCTAGATCTTGGGTTTCACGGGCTTGCTGTAAGCACAAACGCAATTTTTGATCGATGGCAAGTGCATCTTCTCCCATCCGTAAAGGTAAGGCATAGTCTTTTGCTCCTGCAACGCCAGAATAGCCAGTAACGCTACCCAAACCTAGAACCAAGTTGCTGTAGTTGTAGCAATCTCCCGCAGCTAATTTAACTGCCCGCTCTTGGAGGTCGATTGTCTCAACGGTATCTTGAACAAAAATGACACCGCTATCCAGCAGCAACTCTGCGAATGACGGCCAGACTTCGTCAATTTCCATTTCGCTAGTGCAATACTCATAGAGCAAGGGCTTAAAGGAAAAGCGCTCCTCCCGGTCGATCAAGATGACTGAGCGAGGGTAGTGTTCATGGCTGAGGTAGAGTGCTGTAAACAAGCCAGTAAAGCCACCGCCGAGAATTACAGTTTGATAAACTGGGTTTGTCATAGAAGTAGTGTTCATAACTCCTCTTGTGGTTTAACCTGAAACATGTAGTACAGCCTTACCTGCAAAGCGCCTGTCTAGCAATTGCTGCGCTATTTCTGCTACCTGCGTCCAAGGAGCTTCCACATCAATCTGAGGACGCAGACGACCATCTGCTACCAGGCTGACCAATCTTTTCAGACCGACTGATGCCGACTCACGTTCAAGCTCGTGGAAGAGGATAAAACCATATAGACTGACGCCGCCAGTTCCATAAAAACGTGAAGCATTGAACGTCACTTCTGACCTGGCTGAAGTTCCAATCGAGACGCATACGCCATCGGGTGCCAGTAGAGTCAGGGCAACCGCCAGCAAGTCACCGCCCACCGACTCCAGGATCAGAGAATATGGACCAAAACTGCTAGCTGGTGAAAGGTCTTCTCCCACCACCACCGACTGTGCTCCTGCTTGTTTTACCAGAGCTTCCTGCTCTGAGCGGCGAACCTGCGCTACGACATACGCTCCTGACAGTTGCGCCAACTGACAAGCAAAGTGACCGACCCCACCAGATGCACCTGTAATGAGAACGGAGCGCCCCAGTAGAGAACCACCACGCCCTAGGGCATGCATCGCTGTCAAACCTGCCACTGGTAGTGTTGCTGCCTGCGCAAATGAAATAGAGGCTGGCAGTTGAGCAAGCGATTTGGTGGGCACAGCAACCAGTTCTGCCCAGGCTCCAGATCGAACAAACCCCACCACGCGATCGCCTACTTGAGGACCAGATCCATCAGCAGCGGCTTGTTCAACAGTACCAGCCAAATCCCAACCCGGTCGCCAGCCAGCCTCAGCAGTGGTTGTGCGCCTGACCTCACCGCGATTCAGCGAAATTGCGGCGACGCGCACAAGCGCCTCTGATGGAGTTGGTGTTGGTGAGGTAACCTCAGTCAGCACCAATCGTCCTGATACACTGGGATCAACAACGATAGCACGTAGCGTACTCATGCCCTAATCTTTAAAGTGTGAAGCCCTGTTTAAATTAAGTTAGCAGTTCCGCGTCCAGTTTGCTGCTTTACTTTATGACTGCATATCTCTACTTGATCCAAAGGCTTTTCTTTACGCAGTAGAGCGAAAAGGTTTATATAAGCTAATGTACTACAGCTTTACTACGTTAACCACTCTTGGCTACGGCGATATTGTACCCTTAAATAAGATAGCTATGGTAGTTCATAACATAGAGTCAGTCTTTGGACAACTTTTTCCAGCAGTATTTATTGCCAAATTGGTAAGTTTGTATTCCGTTGAAGATAGCGAAAACCTAGAGCCTTGAGCTTCCTACTAACTTATTTAGAATTAGGTATAATGAGCGACAAAATCAAAAAATCGCTAAGTTCTTGACAAGACAGTTAATTGGATGATTTTTTGGTAATGTTGTTCTAAGCTGGCGGTTTTAATACAAGAAATCATTTAAGCTGCCAGATCTTCTATGCAAGGGCGATCAAAAATGAAAATTGGCTCAGAAGCTCATAAGGAATTGTTCTGCTCTGACTTTATCAAGAGCTACAAAAAGTATGAGCCTGAACAGCTGCCGTGGCCAGATCTAGACAAAACAGACCTTGAGCGCCTGCGCTCAATCCCTTTTTGGGAAGAAGCTCTCAACACCGAGCAAAGAGCTGGCACAAAAGTCAATGCTTACGCAAAGACAATTACAGATCCGCTGTTACAAGAAGCGATCGCTCTCCAGGGAATTGAGGAAGAACGTCATGCCCGGCTGTTTCAGTTTATGATTCAGCATTACGGTATTGAAGTTTCTGGGAGTCCTCCAGCCGAACTACCTGAAAACATCGAGCAAGCCTTCATTGATTTTGGCTACGGTGAGTGTTTGGATGCTTTCTTAGGCTTTGGACTTTTTAAAATTGCTCGCCAGTCTGGTTTCTTACCAGAATCAATGTTTAGCATCTTTGATCTGTTGCTACATGAGGAATTACGCCATATCGTATTTTTTGTCAACTGGGCGGCTTACATACAGGCAAGTCGAGGTCGAGGCGCAAAATTGTTTCGAGCTGCGCATTCACTCTGGTATTACAGCCGGGCTGCTCAGCGCTTACTTGGTACTGTAAGTCATAGCGCTGATAGTAAAGGAAAAGACTTCTCCGCTACTGAAGCTAGCGTCTTCTTAGACGGTTTTAGCGTGGAGATGTTGCTGACGGAATGCCTACAGGAAAATGCGCGACGCATGAGTTGCTTTGATCGCAGATTGCTTCAGCCTCGACTCCTGCCAGTACTAGCTCAAGTCGCACTATCCGGCTTCAAACTCCTTCCTAAACGCCAACCTCGTCCTGAGAATCGTCTCCCAGAAGCCAAAACTCTCTAAATCAACACCCAAATATTTCTGCGAATCCTCGATTGCTGGAGGCTTAGGCTTGATGGCTTTTTCACCGCGTCCTACACTTTAGCAACTGCACCCAAGCGGTAGCGATCGAAAGGTGCCTCAAAATTAATGATTGGACCTTTGGGAACGATACGGGTTGGGTTAACTTTGGGGTGGCTTTTGTAGTAATGCCGTTTGATCTGATCCAGGTTGCATGTTTCCTTAACACCAGGCAACTGGTAAAGTTCCTTCAGGTAATTCCAGAGATTAGGATAATCTACAATGCGACGCAAGTTACATTTGAAATGGACATAGTAGACTGCATCAAAGCGAAACAGAGTTGTAAACATACACCAATCCGCTTCTGTGATGCGATCGCCACAGAGGTAACGTTGCTGCTGCAACACTGCTTCCCAATGGTCAAGTGCCTCA
>JAFAVL010000160.1 GCA_019242465.1 Chroococcidiopsidaceae cyanobacterium CP_BM_RX_35
GATCCTTGACCGTAGCAATCTAACGCGTCTGGTTGATCGGATGGAAGTAGCGGGTTTAGTATGCCGCAAGTCCTGCAAGAGTGATCGCCGTGGTGCCTTCGCTACCCTGACAGAAACAGGTCAAGTCATGCAACAAAAGATGCAGCCAGTTTATGAGCAAGCAGTTGCCAAGTACTTTGCTTGTCATCTTAATGATGCAGAGATAAAAGTCCTCACCAAAGCTTTGGAGCAAATGCAGGTCATCGGGACACCGCCGTTGTACGTTGGCGGTGAAAGCAGCGACGACTGCCTTCCGCGGTCAAAGCGCACGAGACAGTTGCAGTAGCTAATTGAACAAATCCCAAATTTAGTAGATTCGAGAGTGACAAAGTTTCCGACTTGATAACTTGGTCAACAGCTTCTAGACCAAGTTATCTAACAGAATTAGCAATAGCATAGTTGTTGTATACCGTATGCATGTTACAATAAAAATCTGTAAAGTACCCATGTTAACTGTCCGCCTTCGAGGAGCTTTGGTTTGATTCTATCTTCACAACTTCTACAGCGGAGTAAATCGCTTCATGAACAAACTTATCAAGCACTTCGAGCAAGTATTTTGTCAGGAGAGATAGCTCCAGGCGCTCGTTTAGTAGAAACTCAACTTGCCGAGCAGTTACAGGTGAGCCGTACTCCCGTTCGGGAGGCAATCCGGCAACTTCAACGAGAAGAATTAGTCACGGCTGATTCTAATGGTGGGTTACGAGTCACCACTATTTCCACCACTGATGCCGTTCAGCTTTACGATTGTCGTCTGGCGTTAGAAAAACTTGCTGTGGTAGGTGCTTGTGAGAAAGCTAGCGCCTCACAGATAAAAAAACTGAACCAATGTGTGGTGTCAGCAAAAGAGCTAACAGCTAAATCTTCTAAGCTCAATAGCTCTCAGATGTTAGATTTCGACTATCAATTTCATTTGTTAATAGCAGAAAGTTCAGGCAACACATGGCTTGTCTCTTTACTAGAGCAGGTATTTAGTAAAATGGCGCTTCTGCGGCTACAGACAACCAACCACAATCCAGACGTACTGGAGATTCGGCATGAACACCATCAGATTTATGAGGCGATTGCCCAAAGGAACGTTGAAGCAGCAACTCAAGCTATTCAAAACCACCTAAATGCTAGCAAAGTAAGAGTGGTACAGGAGATACAGAATCTCCAACGAATAGCGGCAGAATTACCCCCTAGCCACCGCCCTAAAAATCGTCGAAACTAGTGAAAGAATAGCGTGCCTATAATTTTTGCCAAACAACCTATTTAACAAGAGCTAGAAAACTTAAGATAAATTGAGGACAATCTGAGCCAGGATCTTTGCCAAGCGTTCGCGATCGCAAATTGAAATACCTGTTAGACACTTTTCCAAAGAAGTTGCGGCAATCGGAGGTAAAACCTCTCTCAAGTGTCGTCCCTCCTCAGTTAACCAAACTCGCCAAACACGACGGTCTTCAGGATCGCGCTTGCGGCGGACGAGATCGCGTTCCTCCATTCGATCCAGTACCCCAGTCAGAGTTGCCCCTAGTTGCTTCAATTTTTCAGCAATACCAGAAGTCGCCAAACCATCCTCCTGCCATAGGCAGCATAGGACCAGGTAGTGAAAAGGTGTTAGCCCAAACGGCTCAAGCTGCCCTTGAAATTCACGGTAGGTTAGTTGAGATACGAGTTTGAGCTGATAGCCCAAGTCGTGAGGGGGTAAGGCATGACATGACTGATCGGAGAACTCGTCCTTAGCTGACTGGGTCGTCATTAAAATATAAGTAACCTACTTAATATATTTACCATTGTCAATTACCCCGCGCTAACCTCTGACGAGGTACAGCGTGGGCTTGCATCTGAACTCCACCTCAATTCAGAGTAGCGGTTAAGCCTCTCTGCTTTGGCTTCATCGCTCGACGCATTAGGCAGCACTGACAAGGCACCTGTTCTCTCCCAGTCTTGCCGAGAAAGAATCGTTCTTAATGTTATATTACGCGCTCCAATCAAATCTGCATGCAGCTCAAAATGACAGCATTCGCATCGGAAAGTCAATCCTTTATTTGGTCTATTATTATCACTAACATGACCACATTTAGGGCAACCTTTACTTGTGAAGTAAGCATCTATTTTTATTGCTAAACTACCCACAAAGACCGCCTTATAGTCAATAAAAGAATGTAGCTCTGCAAAAGACCATTTAGCTTGATTTTTATTGGCTTTTCTCTGCTTATTAAACGCTTTTTTACCTTGCTTCTTTGGTTTGGTTTTATCTCTAATATAAGTTAAGTCTTCCAAACCAAATAAAGTGTTAGGCGCAACTACTGAAGAGCTGATTTGATGGTTAACGTCAGCAGTAAACCGTCTCTCTCTTCCCGATACTAGCTTTAACCTTCTAGTAGCAGAACGAGTGCCTTTCCGCTGGAGTGTTTTTCTGGTTCTTTGGTATCGATTTGCTTTGTGTATTGTCTCCTTTCCAGAAAAGAA
The DNA here is from genome assembly GCA_019242465.1 of Chroococcidiopsidaceae cyanobacterium CP_BM_RX_35. The sequence continues at coordinate 2,491 of JAFAVL010000160.1, forward strand.
CTTTGTTTTGTTTTCAACGTCTGTGGTAACAGCGAGAAATCTTCTTCCTACATCAACACCTACTACTCTTCTAAAACTAGTCGGTTCTAATTCTGACAGCTTTAATTCCAGACTCACTAGCAAATAGTAAGTTTTTGAGGATTTAGAATAGTAGATTTTAGCTCCACCTATCTTAGAACCGCTTTTAATCAATTCCAGATGCTTATAGTATCCAGAATAATTAACAGCGATTCTTCCCTTTAAAGTAATGATGCTGATTTGGCTATGAGACTTAAAACTAAAATCCCTCAAGTAATTTAAATTGCAAGTCCTAGATATATATTTAGGAGCTTTATCTAAACCCTTAAATTTTTTCTTTGTCCAACCCTTTTTAATGGCTTCTTGATTTTGTTTCAGTTTGGTAAGCAAACCTTTGTATGTTGCACCAACTTGCCTGGGAACATTACAAGCCATCTGAGAAGGAAGCTTAAACATGGCGCGTAAATCTCGATAGACTAATTTTTGTATCTTAGTCCCATTGGAAGATTTACCATTCTCAAAATTTAGTTGTGAAGTAAAATTTAAGGCATCACGGTAAGCTAAAGAAACTTCTCTTAACAATGCCTTTTGTTTAGGGGAAGCTTCGAGTTTTAACTTAGCTGTAATGACTTGGAGCATTAACAGTTTCACGAAATTTGTTATTTCTATGTTATCGTGAAACCATGTGGCCGTCAATTCCTTGTCGGGTATTCCTGAGCCAGTGCGCATATGAGGGTTTCCCTCCGCAGGCAACTGACGTCCCCGTCACCAAACCTTTCAGGTTATGGTGCGGGACTCCTGCCCGTTGAAGTTGAAAATGAGTTTCTGTATAAGGACAAGCCAAGATTTAAACTGACAGGCATGGACAATTCTCGCTCTTACGCATTTATCGCCCTCCGAGCAGTTCATCGGGGGGCTTATGCTGATGCTGCCCTAGACAAAGTATTACGTAGGGCTGAATTGAGCTCGCGAGAGCGCGCTGCCGGAGCTACCTCCGGCGAAACGTTGAGCTTGCTCAACGCAGTCGCCGGAGCTACCTCCGGCGAAACGTTGAGTCTTGCAGATCGGCGGTTGGTGACAGACTTAGTTTATGGCAGTGTCAGAAGGCAGCGAACACTTGATGCTCTGATTGACCAACTTGCTAAGAAAAAAGCACACCAACAACCTCTCGACCTTCGGACAATTATACATTTAGGCTTATACCAGCTCAGGTATCAAGAGCGCATCCCTAGCTCGGCTGCCGTTAACACCACAGTTCATTTGGCTAAAGAAAATGGGTTAGCTGGGCTAGCTGGATTTGTTAATGGTCTGTTGCGGCAGTATATCCGCTTAGCATCTGATCAAGTTGATCCTCTCTCATTGCCAGAGAATCCAGTTGAGTTCTTAGGTGTTTTACACAGCTATCCCAACTGGGTAGTGGAAGTGTGGTTAGAACAACTAGGGATGGTAGAAACAGAACAACTGTGTGAATGGATGAACCAGTCGCCAACAATTGATTTACGGATTAACCCTCTACAGGTTGAGATAGAGAAAGTTGAAGCAGCGCTGCTTGCCTCTGGTGTCTTAGTCCGACACATTCCTCAAATGCCCCAAGCCCTAAAATTGATTGGTAGTACTGGCTCGATTCAAAATCTGCCTGGCTTTAGCGAGGGGTGGTGGACTGTGCAAGACAGTAGCGCTCAGCTCGTGAGTCATCTGCTCAACCCTCAACCAGGTGAAGTGATAGTTGATGCTTGTGCTGCGCCGGGAGGGAAAACAACACATATTGCAGAATTAATGGGGGATCGAGGGACGGTGTGGGCTTGCGATCGCGCTGCTGCTCGGCTCCGAAAACTGGAGGAAAATGTTAAGCGGCTGCAGTTGCAGTCAATTCAACTTTGCATTGGGGACAGCCGCAACCTCACTCAGTTTGAGAATTCGGCTGACCGCGTATTGCTAGATGTGCCTTGCTCTGGCTTGGGAACTTTGCACCGCCATGCTGATGCTCGTTGGCGACAGACAACTGAATCTGTTCGGGAACTTTCTATTCTTCAGAAAGAACTCTTACTACAAGCATCTACCTTTGTTAAGCCTGGGGGAGTCCTCGTTTATGCCACCTGCACCCTGCATCCTTTAGAAAATGAGGGGGTGATTCAAGCCTTCTTAGCTCGTCACCCAAATTGGCAGATTGATCCTCCAACTCCTGATACAGCTGCGTCTGCTTTTGCCACCTTAGAAGGCTGGGTTAAAGTCTGGCCTCATCGGCATCAAATGGATGGTTTTTTCATGGTGCGTTTGAAGAAAGCCAGGTCGAGTGCCGAATAAAGTTGTCTGCATCTTGCTTTCACAATCCAAGATGGTAAGCTACTGTCGGATTGAAAGAGTTTTAGCCGATCAAGCTTATCAAAGACGGCCAACAGTTCAGCATGACAGCCCCATCTCAAGCAACCTATTCTCGCTCCTTGCGCAGCTTACAGGTGCCTCCAATAGAAAACGGCGATCACTTTACTTTGATTGAATTTGAGCGGCGCTACAGCATCATGTTACACATCAAGCAAGCTGAACTAAATGTTGATTCCTAAAAAAATATTCACTGTGGTCAACATAGCCTTTTTTTCCACTCTGATTATCGTTCTAACTATTCAGCAGTACTTAGGGAGAAAAGCTATATGTGTACAAGGGATTTGCCCTGCTGATGCTGCTGCAGGAATGGCCGCACTCCAAAGCTTCTATAACAACTCAACTGGACTCTGGGGCGTAAAAAAGCGGTGGAACTCAGCCAATGCACTGGAAACAACAATTGACTACTCTGCACTGACTCATACAAAGATCTACTTTACAAGTATCCTTACTACATTTGAAAAGCATCAAAACACCAAGTTCTTAAATCCTTGGTTTTATGACGATGAGGGCTGGTGGGCACTTGCCTGGATCAAAGCATATGACTTAACAGGAGAAGTTCGCTACCTTAACATGGCAAAGGTCATCTTCGAGGATATGAAGGAGGGTTGGGACTCAACCTGTGGCGGTGGCATTTGGTGGAGTAAGAAGCGCAAGTATAAAGATGCCATCACTAATGAGTTGTTCTTGTCTGTTGCGGCAAAGCTACACCTGCGAACGGCTAACGATGTGGGAACTGGAAGCTACCTTAATTGGGCACAACAGGAATGGCACTGGTTTAAATCCATGGGACTCATTAACAGCAGCAACCTGATCAATGACGGTCTCAACGGTGCCTGTCAGAACAATGGAGAAACGATCTGGACTTACAACCAAGGAGTTATCCTCAGTGGTTTAGTCGATCTGTACAAAAGTACGAAAGATACCTCCTTCCTGCTCCAAGCACAGTCAATAGCCAGTGCTGCTATCCGCACACTAGCACCTAACGAGATTTTACAAGAACCGTGTGAACTATCCATTTGTGGAGCTGATAGTCCACAGTTTAAAGGTGTTTTCATGCGTAACCTGTCTTATCTCAACCAGACTGTTGATAGACAGGAATACAGAGAATTCATCGTTAAGAATGCTAACTCAATTTGGTTACAAAATCGCAATCGTGCTAATCAGTTTGGGCTCAGTTGGGCAGGTCCCTTCGATAGTGCCGATGCTGTACGGCAAAGCTCGGCAATGGATGCCATTAACGCTGCCCTTGCCCTCGCTATGAATAGAGCAACATATCAATAACACCACCAAGTTTTCAAAGGCTTCACCTAATGCAGTTTTTACATTCTCAAACTTCTTCCCAATATGAAACCAATCCAAAATGCACTCTAGCGTGTCGCAATAAGGTTTAATAGCTGACAAGGCAGACCAGCAATTATTGGCACCATCTGCCAATGCAGTAATCTTTGTTTCCAGGTCAAGCCCTTGTTTCAGAGCCCCATTAATCAGATAAGTTTTAATCGTTTGCAGATGGTCATCTGTTGCCGAGGTATTGTCAGCTCTCCTCAAGTTGACAATACCTGATTGGCTCAGCTTGGGAGAGAACTTCAATTGCTAAGCTTTTTCGGGAAACTGGAGATAGACTGGCAGTGACCGACGTAGGTTGACTCATTCTTGGGGCTCAATTTGGGAGACACGACGCTAAACAACGAGTATCTCCGATCAATGCCACTCACCTCAAATCTCCCCTACTGGTCACTTTTCCCCAAAAGCAGTTTTCAAAGTGTTACCTGTATTTGATCCATGCCCACAACCACCTCCTGTCTATAGGCGTTGCAGCCACGGTGCCTCTTCCCACACCGCTTTGAGTGAAACCAAATTCTTACGGTTAAACCAATGTTTCCAGGCTTGCTTGAATTTTCCTTGCGCTGCTGCCTGTACCCCATCACTAACAGCAACACCGACGTACTGCTTGCCATAATGAACGTCGTTTTGAGCCTCTAGCCAAACCAGGCGTTGACATAAGTATTTCCTTATCATGCGGAACTCTTCATGAACCCAATGTTGTCATCAATCACCGTGGTCGGTCCAACGGGCAGCTTCTGGGGGTTGGGGAGGTTGAGTTTCTCAAAGACGATCTTGTCCTTCCACACCTTCCTAAAGAATTCCTCGAACACCTGGACCGTGAGCTGCTCACCAGGGCAGCGACGATACCCGAAACCGAAAGGCGCATAGCCGGCATAGTCACATACAGGAAGCGCCTTGCCATCGACGATGCCGTAGACAGTGCCGAACGCACTGTTGCTCAGCTCCGCCTTCCTGCCGTCTTTGACCTCAAATGCCTTCTTGTCGAAGGGACATTGGGCAAAGCCGATTTGTCTGGATTTTGCTTCATCGACCTGGTGGCTCGTTGGCACACTGTCATAGCGATCGGGATCGAATTCCGTTGGGTTCTTCCAGTGTCGCGGGTCTACGCTGGTCTCCGGATGCGGGCTGATGACATAGCCATATCG
>JAFAVL010000190.1 GCA_019242465.1 Chroococcidiopsidaceae cyanobacterium CP_BM_RX_35
TGAGCAGGCGCTCATCCAGGTGTGCGATAAGGGCTGTGGCATTCCTCTACAACACCAAGCCCGGATCTTCGAACGCTTCTATCGTGTGGATGAAGCCCGTGCCCGTTCTACTGGTGGTTATGGTTTAGGTTTATCGATTGTGAAAACGCTGGTGGAAGGTATGGGGGGAAGTGTTACAGTGCGGTCAAAGTTGGGTGAAGGGAGTACCTTTACCGTCACCTTACCGACAAATTTTTCAAAACCATGAGGAGCCGAGCTTACTAGTAGAAGCTTTAAAGAGCCGGACCTGCTTTCTAAGATGAAACGCAAGAAAAATCTATGAATCGATTTTTGAATTACTGCGCCTTTTTCCTGACAGTTATAGGAGCTATATTCACTCTTCTACAGTCAGTATATTTGATCTGGTTACGTCTGAGATTATTTCCATTTACTCCTCAGCTTCTTAATCCAGATTTCCTAGACTTCAAGCACATCAACGTGGCTTTTATTCGAGAAATGATTACACTTTTACTTATGATTGGTGCTGTTGAAGTTGCTTTGTTATGGCTACTAGTAGTTCTTAATATGATCTCTCGATACCAAGGTATAATTGCTACTTTAGTCTTGGTTATCCTAGTTGGATTTGTTAGTTTATTCGCGTTTAGTACAGTGATTTTTTATAAGTAGGGTTTCGTCGGCGCACCACTCGGTCAACCCAACTCCAAGCAGCGCCCCTCTGCATCTCGCTTCCGCTCTACAAGGGCAGTCGCTTTCTTAGTTGGGGTATAGAACCAAGCTTAGCCACTTTGATAGCGGCTAGCTTACTATTAGTGACGCGACGAGAACTTAATTTCTAATGTCCCAGCGGTGCTACTACTGCAACCTCTCATCCCTCATGGTGATACTCAATCTTGGCTGCTACTGGCAGCAGCATTCACTCTAGCAGGAAATCTAACTCTGTTGGGTTCAGTCGCCAACCTGATTGTTGCTGAAGCTGTGGCTAAAGAAGGTCATCGACTGTCATTTTGGTAACATTTGCGCTTTGGTCTACCGCTGACACTTTTAACTTTGGCGATCGCCTACTTCTGGATTCAGTGACTGGCATGTTTTTTGCACAATTGATGATTCAGATTGCGTTCAACACCAGAATCTTACCAGAACCACTATACAAGGCTCAAGGAGGCTGTCGGACTAGGATGGTTAGGTGTAACGCTCTTGGTGTTAAGTTGTGGTGTTGTAAAAGTTTCCTTAGACACTATTAGTGGAATCGTAATGAAAATCGGCATTTACGTCTTCATCATCATTGGCGGCCTGCTTCAGGCCTGCGGCTCGGCCATGAACGCGGAGCTTTATCGCTCGTTGAAAAACCCGTGGCTCGCCTCACTGGTTTCTTTCGGTCTCATCGTTGCCTTTTTCGTTTGCGCCGTCGCCGTCTTCCCGAAGCCTCTGCCATCCTACCGAGACATCCTGCAAATGCCTTGGTGGGCACCCTTGGCCGGGTTAGTTGGCGCGGTGGCCGTGTATGCCGGGCTGAAGTTCGTCGGCGACGTCGGCACGGGCACTTACACCGCGCTCAATGTCTCCGCCGCGCTCATCATGTCTATCGCCATTGACCACTTCGGCCTGTTGCGCGTTGAGCCACACTCCTTCAACTTGATGCGCGGTCTGGGCGCGCTCCTGCTGATCGGTGGCGTCGTGCTGATCTCGCGCTTTTAGCGGTCCGGCGACGTCCATCAGTTGTGTTGCAAAGAATTTGAAAAATCCTATTAGCAGTGTTGAAGCATGCATGATACGACTCCACTAATAGTGTCTAAGGAAATTTTTGCAACACTATCATATCTTTTGCACAAGTTCTGGATAACAAAAACCAGGGTAAGCAGGCGATCTCCTACTTCTGGATTCACTGACTGGCATGACTTTTGCACAAGCTAATAAAGAAAGTGAATTTGATGGAGAAGCCAATGAACGTACTGAACCACAAAAATTTGCTCACCCCACTCATGAATCAGGAAAGAAAACTGCATGGCTCAATTTGGCGCAGTGGGTTAGTGACTGCTTTTTTGGTAATGGGTTCGGGGTTCCCTGCTCTCGCTCAGCTGCCACCACCTGGTCCAGCAGGTGTTTACCCCCAAAGCTATGCCTTTTCGAGCGTTACTAGCCATATAAAACGCTATCTGCTCACGCCTCAAGGGTTAGTTTCGGGTCTCCTACTTAGGAATGGTCTTCAGGTTTTGTTACCACCAACTCTTGCCGATAACATAGAGTCTTTAGCTCAACCTGGTGATGAAGTTAGAGTTTACGGGGTGCCTGGAATTCAGACGAGCTTCGGTCAAATCTTCCAAGCCTACAGCATCACCAACACGAACACCCAACGGACTGTTGTCGTTCCGTCTCTCGATCCGGCTGCCTATGGTCCGCCACCTGGTCCGCGAGTCGCCTACGGTCCAGCAGGATATCAACCAGGTATTGCACTCCCACCAATTCCACTCTCACCAGAAGGTCAGCCCATTTTGTGTCAGCAGTTCCCGTTAAATTCCCGTTGCGTTAGCAATCAACCGACAGCCATTGGTCCGCCACCTAGACCACCAAGGCAGAGACCAAGGCGACGACCTGGTCCACCACCAGCCTATAGTCTGCCACCTGGTCCACCACCAGCCTACGGTCCGCCGCTAAGCCCATAGCCTGAGGTCTCATTTGATTGCGCTCGTAACACACAAATTAGGACAACTTATTTGATGAAAGACAAAAGGTCAAACTCTTGACGAATCTCCAAGAGTGGACGGTTTAGCATTGGTTCAAAGTCAAGAAATGGAACAAAACGCCGACGCTTGCGAGTTTTTAGCCACATGGAAATCAACTCTGGCAAAAGTCGCATTAATTCAAAAAAGATTGAACTGTACAACCAAATCACGCCATGGCGTTCTAGCAAGTCTGCATACATAATATCTACGGCTGGATTCTTACGCTCGCGTAGCCAATCTCTAAACTTAAAGTCACTTGTCCAAAATGTCAGCGGCAGAATCTTGAGTTCGCTGTACATATCCGTATCGCAGCCATAAATGACATGACTGGCATCATGGGCGAGCAAGATTTTGGCAAAATCCTCCGGTTGTGTGCCGGGATGGGTGAAGTCAAGATTGATAGCGTAGTACTCCTTCAGCCCTTCACGGAGTGTCTGGATGCTGTTTTTGTCTGTGTAGTGAGGATAAGGGCGCTTGTTCATAATTCAGTTTTTACTTACGATACGGTGTCGTATCACAAATCATAATAGCGTGTATGAGTGATACAGCTAAAAAACCGCTGGGACGACCTCGCAGTGTCCAATCTCATCGAGCAATTCTGCAAGCAACCGTTGAACTGCTGGCAGAAGTAGGATTTGAGCGTATAAGCATTGATGCAATTGCGACTCGTGCTGGTGTTGGTAAAACCACAATCTATCGACGTTATAAAGCTAAAGCAGAGCTTGTCGCGGACGCGATTGAAAATCTTAGAGAAGAAGTTGTAATTCCTGACACAGGTAATCTCTGGGGCGATATTGATGCGCTGATCGATAATGCCGCAAAAATCACTCTCAGTCCTTTGGGACGACAAACTGTTGCCATGATTGTCAGTTCTGCATCAAGCAACCCTGAATTTGCTCAGGTCTACTGGACAAAATACTTACAACCTCGACGGCAAGCCTTTGCTGTTGTACTCGAACGGGCAAAAGCGAGAAATGAAATTCAGGCGAATTTAGATCCTGCGTTAGTCTTCGACCTGATGAGTGGGATCATGTTTTATGCGCTAGTTTTTCAGCCTACGACTGAACCCTGGGAAGCGTATATCCGTCGTGCCTTGCACCCTCTTTTTAGAGAACCATCGAGATAGCTCTAATAAGACTAGAAATTTTTATATGTTCAATAAATTCAATGTTTCAATGCTTGGCACGCTTTTTGCATAAGCAGTATTAACTTCTGTTGTTAAGTTCATTGGACAGGGATAATGCAAAAACAGGCAACAAGAGTAGGAATCACTAAAAGACCTAAATTCCGCCACCTTGTGTCCTTGTCAAGAGACATGCTGCGGATTCTCCTGATTCATTCCTACTGGCTGATAGCCTCGGTTGCCTTCACGGTACTTACTGCTGCCCTAGCACCTAGCCAAGCCTGGATGTGGAAAAGTTTCATTGACGGACTTAAAGCTGATGGTTCTACAACCAGTTCATCCCTACTCAGTTACGTTTTACTGTTTGGTGGCTTACAGCTTTACAGCAAAGTTCGTCAAACATATCCCGCTCTCCTGCGAGTTCTGCAACCAGAAATCATGCCAGAAACGTCAGAGACTCAGGGAGATCGCGCTCTATTCCGTGTAAACCTCACAACCTAATAAAGCAGCCAAAATGTAGATAGCATGACCAAGTGCATTTTCTTGAGAAAAACATCATGAATGTAGGTATATTTGTTAGTGCCTTGGGCGGCGCAAGTGTGGAATTTTTTGAGACGGCAGCGATCGCCTACGCAATTGGGCGTTCTGGCTATCGGCGCGAAGCGACTTTGGGTACCGTCACAGGCTTAGCGCTCGTGGGAATAGCAGCAGCAGTATTGGGAACAGAATTACAGCTGATTCCCCTACGATTTCTGCAAATCTGGATTGGGCTAGTACTGCTGTGGTTTGGTTGGGGTTGGGTAAAAAAGTCAGTGCTGCGACAGGCGAAGGGTAAACGCGCTGGATGGATCACCGATCCCCTTGGTTCTGAAGGCATAACGTTAGAAACGCAGCGACGAGGCTTTAGTCGTCTGAACTTCGTTGTTATGGTCAAAAGTGCTGCCCTCGAAGGGTTGGAAGTGGCAATCATTGTTACCACCCTTGGTTTAGCATCAAGAGCTTGGAATGAAGCCGTATGGGGAGCGGCACTAGCTCTAGCATTAACAGTTGCTGTGGTGGCAGTTTTGCATGGTCATTTACTTAAAGTGCCAGAAGTACTGATTAAGCTCAGCGCGGGCGTACTGTTAATGGCATTTGGTACCTTCTGGCTAGGTGAAGGTTTGGGTTTACCCTGGCCGTTTGGGGATGTATCGCTGCTGGGTTTGATTATTCTTTATGGCTTGCTTTGCGGTCTT
>JAFAVL010000321.1 GCA_019242465.1 Chroococcidiopsidaceae cyanobacterium CP_BM_RX_35
CATAAGTCTGACGCATACCCTTCACCTCGTAGCGAAACATCCGATTTTCTGCATTACCGAGTCGGCTACTGCCTAGGGCGGTTTGACCAAACATAGTTAATATCTCCTGTAATTAAGTTCAAAATTGAGGTGAGCCAGGGAAGAGGCAGGGGAGCAGGGGGCAGGGGGGAAACCCCATGACGCATTCATTTGGGGCTTGAGTTCAGGCACCTTGTGCCTCGCTACAAGTGGTCTCGGCACAAATTTTTCTATATAAGTCCCTGTCTAAAGCTATGGGCTTGTAAACCCATGACAGAGGGGTATTTTCTTTTTTCCCCCTGCCCCTCTGCCCCCTCTCCCCCTATCCCCAAAGGGGACCCCGAGTCCCCCCTGCCTCTTCAAGCTGGTGTCACGCTGACAATTCTGCCGCCAGTCTTAGTGATTTGCTGGATTTTTTCGGATAGCCGCTCGTAAGGCACCAAGAAGGCGGTGCTACTGCGGCGAACCTTGGGATATCCAGGTTGGAGAATTCCGGTCACCTCAAGACGATAGACTCGCCCACTTTCTTCACCTGTACCACCAAGGGCTTTTGTCGATGCTGAATCTTTGGGGATAGCAGCGGCGTGTCTCCAACTCGCTCCACCACCAGAGGGTTTGACAATTGTGGAAGCCTGATTTTGACCAAGTTCACGCATGAGGCGAGGAGATTTTCCTCCAACAGAGCCGCGATCACTGCTGGCATAACCGCGATAGAGGCGAAACATGCGGTTAAAGCCAACTGTTCTTACCCCTGGCTCAACCATAAATCCGGTGTAATAAGGTACGACATTATTACCAAATTTGTTTTCGTACTCAAGGCTATCAATGTAAGAATCGATCTCAGCATCGTAGCCTTTTAGCTCGCAAAGACTGGTGTGGGAAGCGAGTTCGGCTTCATCATAGGGAGGCCGACCCAACAAATGCTTAAAGTTCAGTTCGGTAAAGCGCTGATTTGAATTTAAATAGAAAAACTTTGATTTGTATAGCTCCGATTTAGCAACAGCGCGGACAAAATCCCTGACACTAATGCTTCCTTGCCGAAGCAGAGACTCAGCCGAGGTGAGGCGTTCAGATTTCATCACGTAGTCATTGCCCAACACCTGACGGTAAACAGAGCGAAACACCGCTTGAAGTTCAGCCTCCGTCCAATCAGGTCGCAGTTCAACTCTTGATGAAGCATCGAACGCAGAAAGGCCTAGTGAGCCCGCTGCAGCTAAATTTGACACCATTAAACCGCTCATGCTTGTTTTCCCAATGCAATTTTTAAAATTCTTGTCTTCAAAAGGAGAAAAACAATGCCCGGAAAAATCAGCAACTGCTAGCCAATACACCAACACTCGCTGATTCTTCCGGGCACAGCACCTAAAGCCTAGCTCAAGGCGCTAATCGCGTAGTCGATGTAAGTGTTAGTTTGGTTTGCTGCTTGTCCACTGAGACCATGGTTAGCCTTGATGTGATTCAGGGCTTCTACATACCAGCTGGGAGAAAGCTCAAAACTACGATTGATTTCATCCAAACCGGCAATCAGATATTCATCCATTGGACCAGTACCACCAGCAATTAGGCAGTAAGTCACCATACGCAGGTAGTGACCGATGTCACGAGCGCACTTGGATTTGCCGCGAGAGTCAGCAGCGTACTGAGGACCCTGCATTTGCGTGGTGTAGGGGAACTTCTGGTACACCGCGTTGGCTGCACCATCAACTAACTTTTGCGCATTTTGGGTCAGCGAACGAGCAGCTTCCAGACCTGCAACAGCTTGCGCAAACCGACCATTAGCGGCTTGCAATTCTGTGTTACCAAGGAAACGGCCTTGTGTATCTGCTGATGCAATTGCTTCAGTAAGAGGGGTCTTCATTGTCTAGGTATCTCCGTAAAATCTGTCGTTTGGCAATGTTTTTCAAAAAATGGAATGGCTTGACTGCTAATCAAGCAACGGCAGATGCTGCGCGGTCAAAGTAGCTTGCTACTTCAGACATGATGGCGCTACAGTCACCTTTAACAATACCGGAAGCATTGGGATCGTTAGCCAATCTGACCGCGATATCCTTCATTTTCTGTACGCCAGCAGCAGTAGAACCGCCGGGTACGCCAAGCGCTTGATAGGTTTCGCGCAGACCATTTAAGCAGCGATCGTCTAGAACACTAGCATCGCCAGCCATCACGGCATAGGTAACGTAACGCAAGATGATTTCCATGTCGCGTAGACAAGCAGCCATCCGACGGTTGGTATAAGCATTACCGCCGGGTTGAATTAATTGAGGCTGCTCCTCAAACAAAGCGCGAGCGGCATCGGTAACAATTGTGGAAGAATTGGTGCTGATCCGGTTAACCGCGTCTATCCGCTTGTTACCTTCTTTGATCATGTTGTTCAATGCATCAAATTGACCGCCACTCAGGAATTCACCCCTGGAGTCAGCTTGGGAAACCACCTTTGCAAATGCGTCTAGCATGGGCTCAATACTCCTACTTGCCTAGTTGAGTGCTGTTTTGATAAAAACCGGAATGTTGTATGACGCTGGAATGGATAACAACAGAACATAAGCCAAAACACTTCTTCAAGTTGCTTTCAAACTTCTTTGCCACCGCAATCCAGATGATAAACGGTACGAGCGAGAAATCTGAGAAAGCTTCCTGCTTTTATGAGAAACTAACCAACTTGACTAATTCAATGCTTTATCTGAACTCTCGCCTGTTGTTCATCCCTCCAGGTTATTTTATACAATGCCGTTGCAGCTTTGTTTTTTACAAATTGTTAAGTTTTAACTGGATGTACTAACCAAAGCCGCGAACCTCCTACTCAATACACTATAAATCTGGGAATTAGTCGAACCCTTTGTGACAAAACTTAATACTCTGGCACAGATTGTCAAGTAAAAAATACATTTATACTTTCTTAAGATTCACTTGATTCCAGAGGGAGCAAGGGGTTTAAGATTTATCTTGCTATCGTGACCAAAACTCTTTTGTAAAGAAAAATGAATATGAATCTAGATCTTGCTGCTGACCGCCACTACCCGTTGCCGTAGTACATCCAGAAGAGTCACAAAGGCATCTGGAGGAGGAGCTGTTACTGAAATCCATCTTGCTTCATCTAGAGGATGCTGCAATCTGAGTCGCCATGCATGCAGCGCTTGCCCCGGTAGATTGACACCGACTTTTGCTCCAGAACTGTAAACTGGGTCACCGACAATGGGAAGACCCATAGTAGCTATGTGGACGCGAATTTGGTGAGTACGACCAGTTTCTAGCTGAAAGTGCAACAGGGAGTAGTTGCCCAGTCGTTCTTGTAAACGCCAATGAGTGATGGCGGGACGCCCTCGCTCAGCACTAACCACTGCCATTTTTTTCCGGTCCACAGGATGACGACCAATGGGAAGGTCAATCGTACCGTTTTCAGTTCTTGGAGCACCATAAACGATGCCCAAGTATTCCCGGCGGGCAGTTTTAGCTTGTAACTGGGCTTGTAGGTGTTGATGGGCAAAGTCAGTTTTGGCAATAGCGATCGCGCCCGTCGTATCTTTATCGAGACGATGAACAATTCCTGGGCGCTGTACTCCCCCAATCCCAGGCAGGTTGGGGCAGTGAGCTAACAGAGCATTAACAAGAGTACCTTCTGGGTGACCAGGAGCGGGATGGACAACCAACCCAGCAGGTTTATTGACAATCAGCAGAGCATCATCTTCATAGAGGATATCCAGAGGTAGGGCTTCCGGTGTTAGAGCTAGGGGCAAAACCTCTGGGATTTCCAGAGATATGTGATCGCCTGGCTGTACACTTATCTTCTTAGATGTACAGGTTTTGCCATTTACCTGCACGTTCCCCTCAAAAATGAGTTGTTGGAGCCGGGAGCGAGATAGCTCGGGTAGCTGTTCTCGGAGCCAACGGTCTAGGCGTTCGCTCCCGGCTGCGGCTTGGAGAAATATCGACGACATATTGGTCAACGCTAAGATGCAATTAGCTGGTATTTAATCGCTCCTCAAGTTGCTGTAGCAACTTCATTAGAAAAAGCTATGCCTGACTTACTCGATTCCCGCTCGGTCCTAGAAGTGTTGCGTCCAGTGCAAGATCCAGAACTCCGCAAGAGTTTGGTAGAACTCAACATGATTCGCAATGTCAAGATTGACAACGGAAATGTCAGTTTCACCCTAGTACTGACCACACCAGCATGTCCA
>JAFAVL010000526.1 GCA_019242465.1 Chroococcidiopsidaceae cyanobacterium CP_BM_RX_35
AGACTATGAGCGACCTAATTGTGGTTGGATTTAAAGACGAGTTTAAGGCAGATGAGGTACTCCTCGATTTAAGCAAGTTGCAACGAGAGCATCTAATTGATCTAGAAGATGCTGCAGTCGTCATCAGAAATCAGAAAGGCAAAGTCAGAATTAAGCAAACTCAAGACCTTGTCACTTCAGGTGCATTAAGTGGTGGCTTATGGGGACTACTCTTAGGTTTCATATTCTTTAGCCCCTTTCTCGGTTGGGCAGTCGGTGCTGCTGCTGGTGCTCTTTCGGGAGGGTTGACCGATATTGGGATTGATGACGATTTTATTCGAGAAATCGGTAACACTATAGAGCAAGGAACATCTGCCATTTTTATATTAGTGAGACAGGCAACACCAGATAAGGTTTTGGCAGAAATCAGTCAGTTTGGAGGGAAAGTCATAAGAAGTTCTTTATCTTCATCAGATGAAGCTAAACTACAGGAAGCTCTAACAAAGGGTCAAGCTACCTAAATCTGGAGAATACGATTTAATGGTGTCAGTGCCAAAACTGGCAGTTCCAAGGCTGGAATTTTAAGCAGATTTTCTCACTATTGCCCACCAGTTATTTCGAGGTTAAACCCCGTAATGTAACTAGCCTCATTACTCATGAGAAAAGCGACACCATTAGCAACCTCTGCAAGGCTACCCAAGCGGCGCATCGGCACTGAGTTTAGCATCTGTTGCTCTACTAATTTGGGATCGGTGTCATAGTACTGTGACTGTACCCCTGCCTGTAATTCTGTCTGACGCGTCCACATGGAGCCAGGACCAATCAATGAAGGTGAGAGTGCGTTTACCCGAATCTGGTAGGGAGCTAGATCTTTGGCTGCGGTCTTAGTTATCCCAATGACCGCAAACTTTGAAGCTGAGTAAGCGAGCATATTAGGAGGACCAATAACTCCTGCATAACTTGCCATATTGACGATAGCTCCTCCACCTACTGTACGCATATGTTGTGCTGCAACCTTAAGAACTTGATAGACCCCTATAACGTTAATGTTGATGACTTTCTGAAAGTCGTCTTCAGGATACTCATCCGTCTTAACAAAAAGTCCTTGGTAACCTGCGTTGTTAAAAACGTAGTCGAGTCGCTGAAACCGCTCGATAGCCTTAGTAAAGGCACTAGCAACGTCGCGAGGAGACGTGACATCGCAGCAAAAGGTGGTGACAGGAATATGCTCTGCTTCTAACTCGGTAGCAACTTCTGCCAGCTTCACTTCGTTCAGATCTAGGAGGACTACACCAGCTCCATCGGCGGCAAAGCGACGTGCGGTCGCCCGACCAATATCCCCAGCACCGCCAGTAATCAGGATTGTCTTGCCAGCAAAATGGTAGGTTGCTTTAGCTGTCATGCCTTCTGACCATTCTGTTCCCATCCAAAGATTTCATCAATCGCTTTCAGCGTTTCCCAAGAAAGCTTCTTACCAGATGCCCCAACATTGTCCTCAACCTGAGAGGGCTTCGTTGCTCCGATGATAACGCTACTGAGGGCTGTGTTACGTAGGCACCAAGCTAGTGCGAGCTGACTCATGCTTAAATTTTCCTGTTGTGCCAGAGGAACAAGTTTTTGCACCTTCATCAACTGCTCGTCATTCAACTGCATGAAGGCGTTCTGCCTGGGATCGCCAGCCCGCGAACCTTCCGGGAGAGCCTCGCCGGGCTTGTACTTGCCAGTTAGCATTCCCTGTGCCAAGGGAGAATAATTAATAATTCCCACACCCTCACGGTGACACAGCGGCATGATTTCTTTCTCAATACTACGGTCTAGGATGTTGTAGTGAGGTTGATTGGAGGCAACCGGAGCAAGTCCTGCCAGTCGGGTTAGGTCAGCAGCATGAGCAATTTGACCTGCGCTCCATTGAGAAACACCATAGTAGAGGATTTTGCCCTGCTTGACCAAGTGGTCAAACGCCATTAGAGTCTCAGCCAGGGGAACAGTCTGGTCATAACGATGAGCTTGGTAAAGGTCGATATATTCCACACCTAGGCGTTTGAGGCTGGCATCGCATTGTTCAAGGATATGCTTGCGCGATAACCCTCGGTCGTTAGGTCCATCTCCCATGGGAAAGTAAACCTTGGTTGCTAGGACGTAGGATTCACGAGGATGTTGCCGCAGCACTTGACCAACAACTTTCTCTGCCTCCCCTCTAGCGTAGACATTAGCGGTGTCAAAGAAGTTAATGCCTTGATCGTAGGCTGCCTCGATACACTCACGGGCAACACTTTCATCTTTAGCAGCTCCATAGGTTAGCCATGACCCCAAGCAGAGTTCCGAAACCCGAACACCATGCTTGCCCAACTGCCGATACTCCATTGATTCCTCCTCGACAATGCGACGCTTGATTACACCGCCAAGTTATCAAGGGAGTGAAAGAATTAACCCTTACTACAGATGGATTGCGAATTTCCTTGCTCGACACTTCACAAAAAAAAGCAGGGAATAGGGGAGTAGGGAATTCATGAAACCTGCGGAATGCAGTGTCGATGCGCCAGCTCTTGGCTTCCTCCAGCTGGGTCGGCAATTAACCCTATTCCCTTATTCCCCTATTCCCTTTGCAAATCTAGAATCCGTTGAAGTTGTAACCAACTCCAATTAACACCCCTACACTTGTATTGTTGATGAAGGCCGCATTGACAGCAGCTGTGACAGTGAATTGCCGAGTGATTGGTAAATCGACTCCTCCCGTCACAAGCCCACCCGCATCACTGTTATGACCAGTATTGATAGCTAAACCACCACCAACATAAGGTGAAATCCGAAATCCTGTTCCCAACACACTTTGTTTCTGTGAGGATAGGTCGAATGTGATGGGAAGTAGAATAACTGGATTGTCTCCGGTCACTATTCCTGGACGAACAGATAGATAATGGGTTAGTCCGATTTTGCTGATTACCGCCACATTTCCTATACCTAAGGAAGTTTGACCGCCACTTATACCAATGTTACCTGCGACTCCGATATAACTAGAACCACCACGGGTGCTTCGACCTGGACTGAGACCAGAAGGATTCTCAGCCTGGGGGGGAGCAGATGGAGTTGTGGGAGTGGTTTGACTAACACTAGTAGGACCACCAACAATATAGTTGGTCGCTACCAGGTTGCTGGCTAGTGGTGGCTGTTGTCCTAGCGCTACCAAAGCTTGATATATGTAGGCTGCTGCTTGTGCACGGGACAAAGCTCCACCCGGATCAAGCACTTTCACATCAGGATAGTTAACAACCAAACGGTCTTGGGTAGCGGCAGCAACTTGATTAACAGCGTAAGTGGGGATCTGCCCGGCATCAGTGTAGTAGGTATTGACAACGTTCACAGCAGAACCCTTAGGCGTCAATCCTAGACCACTAGCTAAACCAGTAATAGTTTGGACTTTGGGAATTGTCTGGTTAGGCAAAAACAAATTATTAGGATACCCCGCTAAGAATCCGCCTTCGTAAGCAGCTTTAATAGCAGCTGCTGCCCAGTAGTTAGATGGAACATCAGCAAATCCACTCGAACTAAATTGCCGCACCGCGTTTGGCTTGAAAGCTTTTTGGAGCATAGCAGCAAACTCAGCTCTGGTTACAGGCTGATCAGGTCGAAAGCTACCGTCTGGAAAGCCTACAATCACATTTTGGGTAGCTAGACCTTGAATAAAGGGATAAGCCCAATAATCTGCTCCGACATCAGAAAAGTTAGTCCCGACCGATGGACTGGGAGCAGAAGAGGGAGCTGGGGCAGAGGGAATCGTATTGGGACTTTGGGAAGTATCAACACCAGTAGGTGCTGGAGCATTACTGATTTTTGTAGAAGCAAAGGTTGCACGAGTCTGCTGTGCTGCATGAGGAGCCAGCTCGAATGCTGACGTGACTGTAGTTTCAGGAACTGGAACCATTTGCGCTCGAGTGGACGACCCGCTTCCTAGAACGGCAATCGTGGATAGACCTAGCAAGAATGAAAGCTGTTGGTGAAAGGAAGTATTCACAGTAACTCCTCAATAAATTAAGGTAATAAAGTGAAGATAAACAATTTTTGCCTAAAAACAGCCGAAAATGACTGATATTAGCTATTCCATACCAAGAAAATAGGTTTTTTAATCTGTCAAAAGCTAGAGAATTTGAGATTAAGGTTAATTTTCTTGCTCAATTGACAGATAGGGTCAAATTCGGAAACTTGAAATGAAGGATTGTTGAGCTGGAGTGCCGTACTATCAGACTTGATCTATTTCCCATCAATTATTCAGAGCATTAATAAAGAAACAGATAACTCCTCAATGAGGTTAACGAGTCAAACTTATGGCGGTAATGGGTCAGACAAGGCGACAGCCAATCTACTCCCTTAACGGTTGCCACAGGTACTCACGCAGGTTAATCTTGCCTGCGGAATTGAATTTTATTCCTTCTTGTTCAAGCAACACTCGTTGCCTATAGTCTGCGCCACGCCTCAAGGGTGAATAAGATATCTCGCCTTTAGCATTGATCACTCGATGCCAGGGGGTGTTAGAACAAATATCCACTCGATAGAGAGCATATCCTACCAGCCGTGCCTGACCATACAGCCCAGCCAATTCTGCCACCTGCCCATAGGTTGCAACCCGACCTTCAGGGATCTGGCGTACGATCTCATAAATAGCGTCATATGTGGACATTTTCCCCCTTTCTCCTGCCTGCCACTTGGCAACAACTTAACTGAATCACCTATTAGACTGGAGAAACATGACTGTGTAGTCTAACCTTACTCGTGTTGAGCAATCAAAGTTGCCATGGTACAGCTCCAGCTTCGGCAAATTCGAGTTCTTCCAGGACATCGCGTGCTATTAGAGAACATTAGCTGGACAGATTTTGAAGCGATTTTAGACGAATTAGGAGAACACCGAGGAACGCGAATTGCTTACAGTAAGGGGATTTTAGAGATAATGGCTCCGCTGCCAGAGCATG
>JAFAVL010000578.1 GCA_019242465.1 Chroococcidiopsidaceae cyanobacterium CP_BM_RX_35
CCATCGTAAGATTGGGTAAAAAGTGAAGCCGGAGAAAACGAAAACGCCAGAGAAAAATTGGTTGCACAGGGTGAGGTATTTATGTATAAGGAGGAGGGAACGGCGCTTGAATCTACAACAGTAGGAAAACGACTTAACTCCTTATAAACTAATAGCAGTCAAATCAAAAACAGCCATCGACACCCGACTAGTTGTAAATCCAGTTAGACCCAAGGCATTTGTAGCAGCCGTAACTATAAGCTGTTGTAGATCCTCATACTTTTCAACCAGTCTTTACTGTTAGTTTGATAATAGTAAAGAGATTCATCATGACAATCAAAGTATAAACGGTTGAGAAAATTTGTGCAAGTGTATGTTTATACAAACTATTAAGCTTTTTTGGTAGCTCTGTACAAAGGACGCACAAAAGTGTAAAAACATACATTAAATACCTGGTCATGAACCGCACAACTAATGAAAAGGCAGAAACAACTAGTTCCCAAGAGCAATTTTTCTTGTTTTAATAGACAAGGAGCTTAGAAGCAGCAAAAAATTGCAGACTCATCTGAAAAATTCGCCGCGAAAGAAGCAGAGGCTACTGGCAGTCAGTATCCCCTTGCTAGTAGGACTTGCCATTACATTGCCGTTGGTAGCCCAAGCCCAAGAGGTAGTAGCGCCGGATAAAGACCAACCAGCGAGTAGTCCTTCCCAAACCAACCCACAACAACTGAATGCATTGTTGGAAGAAGGGCGTAGGCTAGTAGATGCTGGAGATTTTTCTGACGCTATCGCCCTTTATCAACAGGCAGCCACCTTGGATCGAACAAATCCAGAGATTTATTCCGGTATTGGCTACTTGCAAGATCGTCAAAGAAATTACTCAGCAGCGGTAGCTGCTTATCAACAGGCTGTTGCCCTAGCTCCCAAAAATTCTCAGTATCAGTATGCGCTAGGTTATAGTTTGGCGAATTCGGGAGATAACGTTGGTGCTGCAGCCGCTTACCGTCAGGCTGTCCAGTTGAATCGTAAAGACGTTAATGCCTACTTGGGGTTGGGTGTAGTACTCTTCCGCCAGGGCAAGTACACAGAGGCTATGCAGGCAGACAAGAAGGCGATTAGTATCGCTCCCAAATTTGCCAGGGCTTATGAATTGAAGGGGGCAATCCTTCAGCAACAAGGTCATGCTAAAGAAGCGATCGCCGCCCTCAGCCATGCCCGCGACCTCTATCAGCACCAAGGTTATACAGCAGGGGTGCAAAGAGCTGAAGCTATGCTCAAGGAATTTCGCCAGTGAGTTCGTTCAGATCCTGACGGGAATCTCTGTTAGTTGCAGCCGCACTTGTTGCTCCGGGTAATCTGTCAGCGTCATTGAGATTTTCTGAACATTGTCAAGTAGATCTGTCGGAATGCTTACTGTACTAGAAAAGCTCTGCCCGTTGGCGGGTAAATCTTCTGGCATACCGTCAGTCGTAGCACTCAACTCTTGTCCCTGTTCGTCCATCACAGCTAAGAAACTGGAGAGAAAGTGTACATCCCGATTTCCCTCATTCTTAAAGTTAATTTTCATTAATAAAGAGCCACCAGAGTAACGAGTGGACACTACCTCAAACTTCACTCCTTGATTCTGAGTAGCGATGGGAAACCCTGGCTGGTGAGTTTCTGCATCTGCTGACTGGTTCTTGTTATCTGGTACTGGCTGATTAGTGCTCTGTTTCTTTTCTGCCTGTGGCTTTTCCGGCTTAGGGTGTTTGCCCTTAGACTCAATCCACTTATTGACACTGGTTAGGATATCTGCCTCTGGTACCGTTGCCACCGCTCCTGGCTGTAGCGTTCCATTACGCCCTTTAAGCTTATGCCCAGTGCGCACATCCGGCTGAGTCACGTCTTTGAGCGCTTCATGACCTAACTTAAACCCCAGCACTGCACTCACGCTACCAGCCGCAAACATTAAGACCAACAAAATTAAGGTAAAAACTATTGTTAAATTGACTCTCATTACTCTAGTCTGTTGCTCCTTCTGGTCTAGTCTATAGGCTTAAACTATTGTTGCTGTACTTAGCACGGGTTGTACACTCACGTTACAATGGTTCAGAACCCAGGGTTGGCCGAGCGGTTGAGGCAGCGAACTCATAATTCGCCCTAGGCAGGTTCAACTCCTGCACCCTGGATTCTTGGAAACTTCATAATCTAACGCAGTGGTAGCGGTGTAAAGCCCCTGTAAGGATAGACAGTATCTGGATGCAAAAGGGAGCTGCTGTAAGGATTTGGTAGATCTTGAGTCCGAATAGTTGGACCAAACTGCTGCTTCAAGGCATCCTTATAGATGAAGTCAACCAACTCAGAATCCCGTCGGTCTTGATTTTCGGGGTAGGAGTTTTTGATGATTGTACCCACTCCGAAAGCCGAGTTAAATTGATCTGGAATAGACTGGTCGCGGAAAAAGGTGGGAGTGTTCTTAAAAATTGCTCGCTCAATCACATCAGCCGTTGTTTCATAATTGCTTTCATTGTTACTAGTTGGCTGAGCCATAGCAGTAGGAGGCAAAATGGCAACGGAGGCAGCGAGAATTAATATACCAGTTAATGTTCTCCCGGAGGCTTTCTCGGGGAGCTGAGTTAACTTCGTCAGATTGCACTTTAAATTCATGACGTTCACCCTTAATGCTAGTAAAAGGATTAATATACGCTTGAACTTACTCAAGGGTTTGCCGGAGGCGGCTCTGGGAACTTCCTTGAGAGCTTGCTCAACGTCAGCTTAGGAGTTACCTCTAGCAGAACGTTGAGCCTGAAACATTTCTAGCCTAATTTTGGGCTTGACTACAACTTTCGACATGAATTCATGACCCACAATCCACACCAAACTAGCTCAGATATCTGGGCAGCTACTGCCGATCTCACCACGCTGCGTCAATTGCTGCTGAAGCTAATATGTCAACTAGCTTATCAGGAAGGTGAGTTTGTGCTTTCTTCTGGGCAGCGCAGCTCTTATTACATCAACGGTAAGCAAGTTACGCTACATCCTCAAGGTGCTTTAGCCGTGGGACGGCTCATTCTATCTGAGTTGCCCAAAGATACTCAAGCCATTGCTGGGTTAACCCTGGGAGCTGATCCGATTGTGACAGCTGTCAGTGTGGTTTCTGCCTATGAGAACAGACCAATCCCAGCACTGATTGTGCGTAAAGAATCCAAAGGGCATGGTACACGAGCCTACATTGAAGGTCCTAGCCTAAAGGCTGGTAGCCTTGTCGTCGTCTTGGAAGATGTTGTTACGACTGGGCAATCAGCAATGACTGCGGTTGAACGTCTCCGCCTGGCAGGTTACAGCGTCAAGCAAGTTATTGCACTTGTAGATCGCCAGCAAGGAGGTGCCGAGTTGTACCAGTCAGCCGGATTGAAGTTTCAGTCTGTGTTCTCAATTCAGGAGATTCAAGAGCGCTATGGGCAGCGCTCTTCTCCCTACTGAGTCACAGCCTCCTTCGCCAGGAACTTCTCCAGCTCTGTCAGTGCATCGGCATCTACCTTGGTCTGCATCGGGCAGAATTTAGGTCCGCACATTGAGCAGAATTCTGCTGTTTTGTAAATATCAGCTGGCAGCGTTGCGTCGTGATATTCCCTGGCTCGTTCTGGATCTAAAGAAAGTTCAAACTGACGGTTCCAGTCGAAATTGTAGCGGGCACGGGAGAGTTCGTCATCGCGATCGCGTGCTCCCGGACGGCGTCTTGCAATGTCCGCCGCATGAGCTGCAATTTTGTAGGCAATCAGACCGTTGCGCACATCCTCTGCATCCGGTAGCCCTAGGTGTTCTTTGGGTGTCACGTAGCAGAGCATA
>JAFAVL010000598.1 GCA_019242465.1 Chroococcidiopsidaceae cyanobacterium CP_BM_RX_35
GTAACCCAAGGCAGGCAAACTAGCATCGGAGTTATGATTGATTGTCCGCACCACAGTTCTACTTAGCAATCATAGATACGATTTTATGGTTGTATACACGATTTTCAAGGCTTGTCACTAAACCCGGCAGAGAACCATACTATAAGCCTTTCAGCTTTTAATTGATTACCTACAACTGTAGTGCGGGCTAGACATCCAAGTTGACTGGTGCAAGATCTGAGCCTGCCTTTTCTGTCATCTGATACTCCCTTCTTTCGACAAGTGAAACTTTGCATAGCACACGGAGGTCGCTCGCCAATTGTCTTTTTCAGCGAGAGGAATTACTCCAAATCTTGCAGCCATGGTTAGAGCTATCATTCAGGGAGACCAGAGCGGATGGACATCCTTCAGCTCCGTTATTTTCATGCAGTGGCGCGCTCCGAACATATGTCGAGAGCTGCCGAGGAAATGGGCATCACGCAGCCGTCGCTTAGCAAAGTTATCCACCGCCTGGAACACGAGATTGGCGTACCGCTCTTTGATCGGCAAGGCCGGTCAATTCGACTCAACAGATTTGGTAGAGTCTTTCTTGAGTCCGTCGAAACGGTGTTGCGAGCCTTGGATGAGAGACAGCGCAAAGTGCGTGATCTGGCTGGCATTGAAGGCGGAGAGGTTTTACTGGCAGCGGCTGCACTTCATTGGTTTCCAGACTTGTTGCATCGCTTCCGAATTCAACACCCGTCCATTCATTTTCAACTGTTCCAACGTCCACTCGCCGAAATGATAGACCGACTCGAAACAGGTGCGTGTGACTTCTGCTTTCAATCGATACCACTGATCAAAGCTGGCATCGAATGGCAACCACTGCTGACTGAAGACATTTTCCTCGTTGTCTCCTCCGCTCATCAGCTTGCTAAACGGAAACAGATTCCGCTCAGTGCCGTTGCAGAGGAAGCGGTGGTGATCGAACAAGTCGGCAACGGTCTGCGCGATTTATGTAGACCACTTTTGTCACCAAGCATGTTTCACACCGCGTATTGTTTGTGAAGTTGATGAACTAGCCGCTCTGTTTGAATTTGTCAAGGCAGACATTGGAGTAGCATTTACACCGGCATTAATGGAGAAACAGATCGCTGCTTACGGCTTAAAAGCTCTGCGTCTCAAAAATCCAAAATGCCAGCGAACGTTTGGCATGGCACGTTATCAGAAGAGTTATCTTTCGCAGGCAGCACGCACCTTCCAGGAGTTCGTCATCACGTATTTTGCCGAGATCAGAAATCAGCGAGCATTAAAGCTATGACATACGAAGCTGCGAGGAAGCAGGTGTGCCGAGCGTGGAATATCGACAGCACAAGGGATTGAACAACCCTTGCGGAAAACTCGCATCAACCCACAAGAGTGCGAGAGCGACGAATGCGGCAATTCAAATCCCCAGGACAAGCCCAACGTTTTCTCTCAACTTTTGAATTGGTTCGAGGACGCTTTCATCCAAAGCAACGTCAACCGCTACGGGTACAAGACCAGCCAATGCTGTTGTCAAAGCTGGAATTGTTCTACATATCCTTGGATTTTTTGTGGAGATTATGTTTGCGGAGATTGGAAGGTTAGGATCTCATTGAGAGGCATCACCCTTTTCACACCAGTTGTCTTTTGCCCTCGTAAAGCTTCACGGTGCAACTGGTCTATCAACTCGGTTTACTACCATCTCAAATGCCTGCTTCTGATGATTATCAGTAATCCAACGATGATAGGTATCAGTATGTTCCCTAACTGAATGACCCATCATTCTTGCTGCAACACTTAAGTCCAGTCCGTATAGTATTTGTCTGACAGCATAAGCATGGCGAAGATTATAAGGAGGAAAAGGAATATCATGGGTCAAAAACCAGGCACTTACCTGACTACCCTTGTTAGAATTGCACCAAGCACTTGATTCTGGTAATTTAGCCTTCCACAACTCAAAGCGATCAACCCAGTCTAGATGAAAAGGGTAAACTATCCTGCTTCCTGTTTTGGTCTAATGTCCAATACGCATTGTTCCTGGGTTTTCTTTTAACCCTGATAAATCGACGTGAAATAATTCATGAGGTCTTAAACCATAAAGTTGTTGTGGACCCCTTAGCCACTCAGCCCATACAAATTTACCTCTAGCTAGGAGAGAACCTAGTGCCTTAGCTTGCACTTCAGCCTGCTTCATCCCCTCATCACTAGCATAAATTCCTAACGACAAGTCCTGCTGGTATGCCCTGTCCCTATCTATTCCAGGCTTAGGGGGAGTGTTGCTCTCAAATATAGCCTCTTCCCTTTACGGAAGACTGCAACGCCTATCCTAGACACCTTCTAGCCTTGCATTGACCTGTTTTAGCCTTTCCTCTAGCCTCTTCTCTTCCTTACTTTGATGTCTTATTTGGTGATTTCTGTCATAAGATTAACGCCTGAAATGACTCTAAGACAAGAGCTAAACGCTTGAAATGTAAGGGAAGAAGGATTTATCGATTCAATCTCCCTGTGGATACTCCTCCCACAGAGTTGTTGTCTCGCGTAGACTCTGGTGGTTGCCATCGCCTAAAATCAGATGATCTAGGAGTGGAATTCCTAGAAACTGTGCTCCTGCTAGTAACTGGCGAGTCAGGTCAATATCTTGTGAACTGGGTTCTACATTCCCGGAGGGATGGTTATGGGCGACCACTAAGCGCGTCGCTCCACGGCGAATCACCTCTCGAAAAATCTCACGGGGAGCAGCTAGTGTTTCAGTTGCCGTGCCAATCGTGATCACCTGAGTACCAATTAAGCGGTTTTTTACGTCTAGTAGTAGAACAGCAAAACGCTCTTGAGTCTGCCACATCAAATCCTGACTGAGCGCGGCAGCAGCAGCGGCAGGGCTATCAATTGGGGTACGGTCTGAGGGACGGGCTTGAAAAACTCGCTTGCCCAACTCAATTGCCGCTAAAATTGTTGTTGCTTTCGCTGGACCGATTCCATGAATTTGGGTAAGTTCTTGAACGCTAACGTCTCGTAAAACGGCGAGTGGATCGTGCTGATGTTTACCTAGTTCCTGCAATAAATATTGTTCTAGTCCCACAGCTGAGAGCTTTCCTGGACCTTGTCCCGTGCCTAGTAAAATCGCAATTAATTCAGCCGTCGCCAGAATTTTGGGACCGTGAGTCATTAACCGCTCACGCGGTCGCTCAGTCGTAGGTAAATCTGCTATTCTAAGAGAGTAAGTCATAATTTATACAAGGCATGCATTTAAGTATATTTAGAGAAAGCTCTAGCATGCCTTCTTTTATAGAAAAACTTACATTTATCTAGATAACAGATTGACCTTACTGGTAAGCTTGAGTTGCCTTAATCATGTGGTAGGCAACCAAGAGCTGGGTAATGGCAAGAGGGTAACTTTGAATCACTTCCCCAGTTGTACCAGTAAGCTTACCAAGATCTGGGTTGCCGTCCCGACGGCAGAAGTTCCATAAGTTAGGCATCTCGCCACAAATAATCTTTTCTAACTCCCGCACCTGTTCAGAAGTCGCGTGACCGTCAATTTCTAGGACATCAACAGGTTTGCCCATATCTCGATCTAGTCCTAACCGTATTGCAGGTGTTGGATTGGCAATGCTGGCATTCACAATCTGGGTGAAATCGGGATGTGGAATATTAGGTCTGAGTACTAGGCGTACATTTAAATATCCGTTGCTCTCTTCTGAGTCGCTAGCTGGGTAAAAACTCACTACTAAATCCGCCCACTGACGCTGGGGGCGGATAAACTCCTCCGAGTCAGGTTCGCGCTTCTGTAGCTCAGCCAGAACTTGTTCATCGGTGTAACCCCGTTTAAGAGTATCACGCTTGATCTTCCACTTAGTACGCAGCGATTCAGGCGGTGCCAAGTAAACTTTCACGTCGTAACAGTCCCGGGCCCCACGAGTTGAATAACCAAGCAATCCCTCACTGATGATAAATTTGCTGGGCTTAATGTACTGCGGCGGCTCAAATGTACCTGTCTTGTGGCTGTAAATCGGCTTCATAATCGGCTGTCCTGTCCGCAGCAGGGATAGGTGCTGCTGCATAATATCCAGATAGTTGCAGTCGGGGTGCAGTGCTGATATGCCCAATTCAGCTCGCTGTTTACGATCGTAACGGTGGTAATCATCAGTGCAGATGACAGTCACATTCTCTTCACCCAGTAATTGAGCAATCCCCTTAGTCAAAGTTGTTTTACCAGCTGCACTGTCGCCAACAATGCCTAGAATGATTGGTCGATGGCTCATAGTTCCTCCTGGGCAAGGGTAAATCTAGTAATTTCTTCTAATGTGGTCTAATTCTAGGGGGGAATGGACATCTACATCAAAAAAGTTCTGCCTTAGATAAGTTCAAGTTTGCCAGCTGGAGCAAGACAGTTTGATAGCAATACGGGGGTTCATTTTTGCTACCGAAATTCAATGGCTGCATCCACCTGTTTAAGCAAGTCTTCCTTTGTGGAGGAGTTGTCTAAAACGACATCAGCACGTTTGCACTTTTCTGCTATTGGCATCTGACTATCGATGCGGGCTTGCGCCGCTTGCTGAGTCAACGTTCTCTCAGAGGCTTCCTCCGGGAGCAACGCTCTTTGCTTCGTCAATTTTGAACGCTGCATTAATCGTTCGAGCTGCTGTTGATTTGAACAGTACACAACCCAAATTTCTGTAACCAAATCAGTCATCTTTGCTTCAAACAGTAGAGGCACTACTAACACTATCGTTGGCGCAGGTAATTCATGAATTGCCTCGACAAAACGATCGCGGACGAAAGGATGAATCAGTTGCTCCAACCATTGTCGTTCATCTGGATAACTGAAGATAATCTGACCTAAACACTGCCGATTAAGAGTGCCATCAGACAGCAGAATGTCTGAACCAAAATGCTCAGTGATCGCTCCTAGAACTGGAGAACCGACAACTACAGCTTCCCTAGCATAGATATCCGCATCCAAAACCGGCAACTGGTAGACTGTGGCAAGGTAATCGGAGACTGTCGTTTTTCCAGTAGCAATGCCCCCTGTTAAGCCAATAATGCGCCGATTGCTACACTTGGGATTCATTTACTGGTAGCCGCCCACCGGATAATTGCTTGAGTTAAACCCTCCAATGTGTATTCCTCAGCTTCTACATCTACCCTTCCCAGCAGAGTTAAGCAGGTTTTAGAAGTTTGGGGACCAATTGAGGCAATACAAACCCTATCTAAAGCAGCATTACCATGAGCCTCTAAGAGTTGACAAAAACACTGCACAGTTTTGGAACTGGTAAAGGTAACGACATTAACAGCTCGATTTTGTAAAGCATCTAGGGCAGCTGGCGCAATTGCCGCTGGACACCGGGACTGATACGCCGCCACCTCCATCACCTCTGCCCCTTTAGCAGTTAATGCCTGCACGAGAATCTCCCGCCCCCCGGTTTCAACTCTGGGAAACAGAACTTTTTTGCCTATCAGATTCTCTGGAAAATACGCAACCAAAGCATCTGCGACAAATTGCGGCGGCACAAAGTCTGGCTGCAACATGTATTGTTTCAGACTCGCGGCTGTTTTCTCACCTACCACGGCAATTTTTACCCCAGCTAAAGCCCGAGCATCTTTACCCAGTATTCTCAATCGTTCAAAAAAATAGTCTACACCGTTAGCTGAAGTCAGAATTAACCAGTCAGAATCTGACAAATGGGTAATCGCCCGATCTAGAGCCACCCAGCTAGAGGGAGGACCAATTTCCAGAGCTGGCATCTCGATGACAGTTGCACCTGCCTGCCGTAGGTCATCGCTAAATTGACTGGACTGTCCCACAGAGCGCGTCACCAAAATTGTTTTACCAGCAAGCGGATATTGGGTATTGGGGATTTGCGCCTCTGATAATACATT
>JAFAVL010000656.1 GCA_019242465.1 Chroococcidiopsidaceae cyanobacterium CP_BM_RX_35
TTTCAGTGGTTTGGGGTAAATCCGCAAGCCGAAAAGCGATTGTTGCAATTGCAGAAACAACTAAAGCCAAAAGCGATTGACCTCCGACCTGAAAGTTATAACTGGTCAGTCATTCAGGCTTTGTTATCCAGAGGCGATCGCCGCCTATCGCAGCTTTTAGAACTTACGCGCCATTATGGCGATTCTCTAGGTAGCTACCGTCGTGCCTTCAAACAACTCCGAGGGCAATTACCAGATTTAGATTTCTATGTCCATGCTAATTGGTCAACGGAGCAAATCTTACCCTGGAGTCACTTGCAAGGTCCACTACCTCAGGCAACTTTAATAAAACATTTATCAGAGGGGCTAGGAGCGGTGAGGAGCGGTGAGGAGCTAGGGGTTACCCATACCTTAAGGCTGTGAAGTTTACATTCACTTAGTTAAACCTCGTACTTCGTATCTCGGTTTAATAGTTTTTTGTAAGGTGTGCTTCTAACCCCCAACTAAAGTTAGTAAAGTTCTTTCCATTCCTAGCTCCTAGCTCCTTCTTCAGTAATTTTGATCAATACTGAAGTAAATAAACGTTAAACAGAACAGGGGTTTGAACTGTTTAACTAAAACCTACATAAACCTGCCAAAACATGGTAAAATATAACACATGTTAGTTGGATTTAAGACCCAGTTAAAGCTTAATAACACCCAGCGAATTGCTGTGGCAAAACATGCTGGGACAGCTAGGCATAGTTATAACTGGGGTCTTGGGTTGTGTAAACAAATACTGGAACATAACAGAAATAATCCGAATGACAAGATTAAGTTTCCCACAGCTATAGACCTACATAAATGGTTAATAGCTTTAGTAAAACCAGAAAATCCTTGGTATTATGAAGTATCAAAATGCGCCCCTCAGTATGCATTACGCAACTTGAAAAATGCTTTTGATAGATTCTTCAAGATGCCATCGACTGGATTTCCGAGGTTCAAGAAGAAACTTAGGAATGACAGCTTTACCCTAGATGGAACAATCAAAGTTGTTGACCATTACAAAATTCAAGTTCCGGTAATTGGAGTTCTCAAAACATATGAACGCCTGCCCAAAGGATATAAGCCTAAATCAGTGACGATTAGTCGTCAAGCTGACCGCTGGTTTATCTCCTACAAAATTGAATTAGAAGAAGATACGCCTAATTCAAACACCAGTTCAGCTGGCATTGACCTGGGTCTACTTCGTTTTGCCACTCTTTCGACTGGCGAAAAAGTTGAATCTCCTAGACCTTACAAGGTTTTGGAGAAAAAGCTTGGCTTAGCTCAATGGAGAAATCGTAATAAACAACTCAATTCAAACAACTATCGGAAAGCACAAATCAAAATAGCTAGACTTCATGCTCGTATAGCCAACATTCGCCAAGACTTTATTCATAAGCTCACGACTAAGCTGGCTAAGAACCACGGTCAGGTTGTAATTGAGGATTTAAATGTAAGTGGGATGAAAGCTAACGGGAAGTTGTCTAAAGCTATTAGTGACTCTGGTTTTTATGAGTTCCGCCGCCAGTTAGAATACAAAACTAAACTGTATGGTTCTAAGTTAGTCCTAGCTGATAGGTGGTTTGCCAGTTCTAAAACTTGCAACAACTGTAGCTGCAAGAAAGAAAGTCTAAGTCTATCTGAAAGAGTTTTCACCTGTAGTGAATGTGGCTTCGAGACAGACAGAGACTTAAATGCAGCCCTAAATCTCGTACGCTTAGTTCAAGCGGAAGTTACGCCTACGGACAAGAAGACTCCGAGGTCCTTGGTTGAGGTAGGAATTGGAATCTAAAATTTACATTAGTAGATTTGTGTAGGTTTCTTAGAACGGCTATGGAAATTCGAGCAACTGATACCCCACTTTTAGATTGGTCAGGGAATGGCCTAGCAATCGGTTTATTTGAAGATGCAGTAGAGTTAACGGGCGAGCTGGCAAGTCTAGATGAGAGGCTAGCTGGTGTCTTAACAGAACTCATTGCTGAAACGGAGTTTAAAGGCAAAGAAGGCAGTAGTGAGGTGACGCGGGTAGGTCCTGGTAGTTCCATCCGTAAGATCATTTTGGTAGGACTGGGAAAACCAGACAGCCTTAAACTGGACAACTGGCGACGAGCAGCAGCTGTTGTTGCCCGAACGGCTAAAAAGGAAAAGTGCAAAACTTTGGGGATAAGTTTGCCAGCTTACAATCAAGACCCATTTCAAACCACACAAGCGATCACCGAAGGCATACAGTTAGCTCTGTTCCAAGATAATCGCTTTAAGTCTGAACCTGAAGATAAAGGAGCTGCCCTCGAACAAGTTGAGATTTTGGGGTTAGGGGAGCAAGCACAAGCAATTGCCCGCGCTCATCAGATCTGTGCTGGTGTCATCTTGGCACGAGAACTTGTTGCTGCCCCTGCTAACACTGTAACGCCAATTACTATGGCAGAAACAGCCCAAGCGATCGCCTCAGAACACGGACTGCAAGTGGAAATCCTGGAGCGAGAAGAGTGTGAGCAATTGGGGATGGGTGCTTTTTTAGGGGTAGCTCAGGCATCCGATTTACCACCGAAATTTATTCACCTCACTTACAAGCCAGATGCTACACCTCGACGTAAGCTGGCAATTGTTGGCAAAGGACTTACCTTTGACTCTGGCGGACTTAATATCAAGGGTGCAGGTAGTGGCATCGAAATGATGAAGGTGGATATGGGCGGTGCGGCGGCAACTTTAGGAGCAGCTAAGGCAATTGGTCAGCTTAAGCCAGATGTCGAGGTGCATTTCATCAGTGCTGTTACGGAGAACATGATTAGTGGTCATGCTATTCACCCTGGAGACATTCTGAAGGCATCCAACGGCAAAACGATTGAAGTCAACAACACCGACGCTGAAGGTAGGTTAACCCTAGCAGATGCCCTCGTATTTACGGAAAAATTGGGTGTGGATGCGATCGTAGATTTAGCTACTTTGACTGGCGCTTGCGTCATTGCCCTTGGTGACGACATTGCTGGTTTATGGAGTACTGATGATGCAGTAGCGAGCGAACTCGCTCAGGCCGCTGAAACAGCAGGCGAGAAAATCTGGCGGATGCCGCTGGAAGAAAAATACTTTGAAGGCATGAAGTCCCAAATTGCTGATATGAAGAATACAGGACCGCGTCCTGGTGGCTCAATTACAGCTGCGGTGTTCTTAAAACAGTTTGTCAAAGAAACGCCTTGGGCACACTTAGACGTTGCTGGTACTGTGTGGACGGAGAAAGAAAACGGTTATAACAATGCTGGTGCTACTGGCTTTGGCGTCCGCACTTTAGTGAATTGGGTACTGGGTGAAAGCTGAACCAATCTTTGCATGAACTACCTCGTCCACGAGCGGATCAGGGACGAGGTTTCTGATGCCTCAAAGCTAACTCTTGCATCGTTAATTGTTTATTTGCGCTCTGGGTGCGCTGCTAATGCTGGGGGAGCACCCAGCTGGTTAATGGCGGCAATCAACTGGTACAGACGCCCTAAGTCCCGTTGGTTAAAGTACAAAACCAGGCGAGGTAACATGGCTGTCTTATCCTGAGCTTCTTGGGGTAAAGCACGACTTTTTTCAATCCGTCCCTTGACCAGAATATCGCTAAAGTTAGCATTCAACTGCTCAACATCTGCATCTGCTAAATCCATCCTCAAGCGAATTACTAACTTGTCATTTACGTAGCGGCTAGAGTGATAGACCTGGTAAAAACGAGTAATGGCATCGCAAGCTACATCTAGATTGTCTGTAACCGTGTAGAGACTAGGGTCTTCTGGATTAATCAGACGTTGTTGGACTAGATGTTTGTGAATGTATTCACTCCAAGCCCGCCAATAATCACCACCAGGGCGATCGATTAACACCAGAGGCACAGGTCCAAACTTACCTGTCTGGCTTAAAGTCATACATTCAAAAGCTTCATCCTGAGTGCCAAAGCCACCAGGAAATAGGGCGACAGCATCACTTTCTCGCAGGAGAAATAATTTGCGCGTGAAAAAATACTTAAAGTTAATCAGCTTCGCGTCGCCCATGATAAAAGGATTTGCCTCCTGCTCGAACGGGAGTCGAATGTTTAAACCAAAAGAATGTTCTCGCCCGGCACCTTCGTTACCCGCTTGCATAATGCCGCCACCTCCTCCCGTCATCACCATAAATCCCAGTTGAGTGACACGACGAGCAAAGTCAACTGCAATTTGGTATTCTGGCTGCTCTGATGATGTGCGAGCCGAGCCAAAGATAGTTATTTTGCGAACATTTCGATAGGGATAAAAGATCTGAAAGCCTTGCTCCATGTCTGCTAAAGAAGCTGACAAGATTTTCCAATCTAGACGATCAATCTCGCTCGTGGCCATCCGTACAACGGTAGCCAAGACTTGTTGAATCAGTTGCCTATGCTTTAAGGTCGGCAATTGATCAACGAGTTCTACAATGTCTGCTCGGAGAGACTCCAGTGAATCGAAGGAAGGAGATGAGGTCATGAGTGCTGCCGCACAATAGCACTCTATTTTACCATTTCAACCCCTGATGAAGAAGGCAGGGAGACATTAGAATTCCCTGCTCTCTTACAAGCACAAGGCGAATTTTATAGATACTTCTCCAAGGTGTTAGACAATGTAGTCTTCGGCACTGCACCTACGACCATATCAACCCTCTGCCCATCCTTAAAAATCATCAAGGTAGGAATGCTACGAATTCCGTACTGACTGGCAATATTGGGATTCTCATCTGTATTAAGCTTAACCACTTTCACTTGACCATCGTACTGCTGTGCGATTTCATCAACAACAGGAGCTACCATCCGGCAGGGACCACACCAGGGAGCCCAAAAGTCAACTAAGACGGGAACTGCACTTTCAAGTACTTCTTGCTTAAACGTAGAGTCTGTAACTTGTGCGGCTGCTGACATGCCTGAAAATCCTTAAGCTTATTGTTTCTGACTTTTCTGAAAATTCTATCACGGGAGAACCAGCATTCTTGCCTAGAGGGTATCTATATTTGGAAAGATTTTATGCAGCTTATGCAAGAATGGTTGAATAGTTTATTAATCCCCTAAAATTCATAAGGAACCGCCCGAAACAAGTCCGGGCGGAGTGTGGTGTGAGGAGTGAACGGAAACAAGTGTCTCCGCTTATTTTATTGTAAGCGACAGCGCTTGTTTTGACAGTTATCTAGGAGGAAGTATGGAAAAATTTAGAGTTTTAATCAGCTAAGTTACATTGCTCTTAGCAATTAACGGGGGAGAACGTCACTCTACTTACCCATGCCGAGACGCTGTGCTTTCTGATAAACCTTACCCTCCGTTAACAAAGAGGGCGCGATCACAACTTCAACTTGCTGCATTTCCTTGATGTCTTTCGCCCCTAGAGTTCCCATACTTGTTTTTAACGCTCCTAAGAAGTTGTGGGTGCCATCATCTAGTTGTGCTGGTCCCCGTAGAATTTGTTCGCATGTGCCAGTGGTGCCAACCCGAATCCGGGTGCCACGGGGTAAAACTGGGCTAGGCGTTGCCATACCCCAGTGATAACCCCGTCCAGGCGCTTCAGCAGCCCGAGCGAAGGGTGAACCAATCATCACCCCGTCAGCACCACAGGCAAGGCATTTGCAGATATCTCCACCAGTTACTAGTCCCCCATCAGCAATGACGGGCACATAGTTGCCAGTCTCCTGATAGTAATCCTCACGAGCCGCAGCGCAATCGGCTACGGCACTTGCCTGGGGCACACCCACTCCTAGTACTCCACGAGAGGTACAAGCTGCTCCAGGTCCAATACCCACTAGCACCCCAGATGCCCCTGCCTTCATTAAGTTCAGCGCCACTTCGTAGGTTACGCAATTACCCAGCACGACTGGCATCGGCATTTCCCGACAAAATTCAGCTAAATTGAGGGGCACCACTGATGAGGGCGATAAGTGAGCTGTTGAAACTACTGTTGCTTGGACAAAAAACAAATCTGCAGCCGCGGCACTCACGACCGCACCATATTTGACCGCCCCTGCGGGGGTTGCGCTTACCGCAGCAATACCGCCTTGCTGCTTGATTTCCAGAATTCGTTGCTCAATTAATTCTGGCTTAACTGGCTCAGCATAAAGTTCTTGCATCAATTGCACAAAATCTTCAGTCCCGCTCGAGGTAATGCGTTCTAAAATCGGCTCGGGGTTAGCATAGCGGGTTTGAATGCCTTCTAAGTTAAGGACACCCAATGCTCCTAACCGAGACAACAGCACAGCCATGCGGACATCCACAACCCCATCCATCGCACTAGCTACGATTGGGATCTCTCGCTCAATACTGCCAATGCGCCATCCGGTATCTGCCAAACTCGGATCGAGTGTCCTAGTACCGGGAACTAGAGCAATCTCATCAATTCCGTAGGCTCTCCTGGCGCTCTTCCCTCGTCCAATTTGAATGTCCACGCTTTTCCACTCGTTCCCAACCCTGTTAAAAATAGACTATCAAATCCTTGGCAAAATTGTGACCAGAAGAGGAGAGGACGACTTGGAGAGGCGGTTCTCCCACGACGGCTATTTCTCAAGCGGGATTCGCTTTGTGTACACAGTATTATGATTGAAAAAGAGTGAAGGACATGCTGGCTGTATCTACAAGAGGTGTCGGCAGTAACGCTATTAACGTTGATTGATGAAACTCTCAGTTTCGATAAATAAGCTTTGATTCAATCCGAGACTCTAGAACTATTAGAGTGGCAACGTTTATGCCAACATCTATCTACCTTTGCGGCAACTAAGCTGGGGGTGGTAGCAGCACGATACTTGAAAATTCCAGAGACTCAGCCTGAAAGCGAATACTTGGTAGCACAAACTCAGGAAGTCTACCAGTTGGAAAGCCACCTTAACAGTGGGTTGTCATTTGAGGGCATCCAGGATATTGGTGAGGCTCTCGAAAGAGCAGAGCGCCAAGGCATTTTGACTGGGAAGGAACTATTGGCGATCGCTACGACTTTAGCTGGAACCAGGCAACTGCGCCGTACAATTGATAATCAGAAAGAGGTACCTGTGCTACAGGCAATGGTAGTTGACTTGCGTACCTACCCAGAGCTAGAGCAGGAAATCCATCGCTGCATTGATGAACAAGGGTCAGTGAGCGACCGAGCTAGCCCCCAATTAGCCGAGATTCGGACCCAGCTGAGAGGATTGCACCAGCAGATCAACCGCATCCTACAGGGGATTTTGCAGCGTCGAGCGGGTGCGGTTTAGGAACAATTGATTACCCAGCGGGGCGAGCGTTTCGTCATCCCTGTTAAAGCTCCCCAAAAAGATGCCATTCCTGGGATTGTTCACGA
>JAFAVL010000008.1 GCA_019242465.1 Chroococcidiopsidaceae cyanobacterium CP_BM_RX_35
AAAGTTAACAATTAATGCGTGAAGTTATTACATTTAAGCCGGAGCACAGATAAATATACTAATACAATGATATATTATGATTTTGAAAATCGTTAAAAGACTGTCAGGAATCCCATAGCTAAAGCTAGAGGCTTGTACTCTCCGAACGCCAGTTACCTACAGAGGGAAAACCTCCTTCAGTACTGGCTCACCTTTGGGCGGAGTAGGAAGAGCCCACACCTGACCAGACTAAGTACCCTAAGTACTACGTTTGAGGCAAGAGTTAAAGTTCTTACCCTAGGTTGTGTAGCTAGATCTAGGCTCTAAAACTAATTAAAAAAATCCGATTAATTTTATTTGTATAAAATATTTTACGCGGAATGTAATTGTAATGCTAATCTTTCTGCTGTATGCGTCATCTTTGCTTATTGCTACTGCCTGCATAACTCTAATATGTGACTATGCCAGAGGAATACATCCGCTTTGGTCACGGAAAAACATTGAGACTCCCATTTCCTCTAACTTATCTTTGAATGATACTGCTCAGGAGTTATCTTCTCAATCTACACCTCAAGCTGCTGGATGTTCGACTGCATTGGTAGAGGAGCAGCAGGAAAGAGCTGAATTGCTAAATGTAGCTGACAGAGACAAGATGCATTCAGCTCACTCTCGATAGCTATCTAAACAAATCAGTTCACTTTTATGCAGTTTGAGAACCCAATTTCGACATCTTGTAGGAGAGGGGAGATTCAGCTATATATTCCCTAATTATAGGATGTTGGATAAATAAAGTTTGCTGTCTCTCAATCAGCGATCGCTGTTGTAAAGACTCTAACGCTTCTATCAATTCTCGATTAGAAACCTTTGGTAAAATACTCTCTTGCAGTTCTTGGAGTGTTATACAATTAGGATTTGCTGCCATTCTGTACATCACTTGCTTTTCTAGATCTGACAAGCGATTAAACTGTTGGTCTAAAAGCTCCCAAATATCACCAAAAACAATCGTACCCTGCTGTAGAAATTTAGAAACGTTTCCATCATAAAGGGACTCAATCGTTGTTGCTGAGATTTTCAAGGCTAGTGGATTGCCTGCATAGCACTGAACAAGTTGACCACTCTCAAACTCTGTAGAAGTTATCCCTTTGACTTCGAGTATTTTTTGTGCCTCCGAGTGTGATAAGCCAGTTAGTTGAAGCGAACGCACAGGTAAAGCTTTGCCCTCCCTCGCTGTTAAACCAACTGGCTTCTCGCGACTGGTTAAAATGATGCAACTCTGATGGCACTCATCTCCCACTCGTCTTAACAGTTGACCGTATCCTTCATAATCGTTACGGTAGTGCCCACCTCGTTGACCACTCTGCAAAATAGATTCAGCATTATCCAGTATTAACAAGCAGCGCTTTGAGCGCAGAAGCTTTATCAAACAAGAGATTTGCTGATCCGTAGTTTCTAGCGGCTCAACTTCCTGTAGACCATCAGAGAGAAATAGGATGATCTCTGTCAGCAGACTTAACACAGATGGTGCATTACGAAGGCTTTTCCAAACTACATACTCAAAATCCTCTTGAATCTGCTTAGCACATCTTACAGTTAGAGTGGTTTTACCAATTCCACCCATGCCTAGCAGCAGTATCAAGCGGCAACGCTCATGAATACTCCACTGCGTTAATTTGGCTAATTCTACAGTCCGTCCACAGAAAAAGGAGACATCAATCGCCTCTCCCCAAGATTGATGCTTACTACCGTTGAGTCTAACAGAGGATGTTGTCTCAGTAACAGATTCTTGAAGAAGCTGTGTTTTTCTGGCATACATGGTGCGCCAATGCTGCTCTAAGACTAACTGAAAATTTTTCTTAGTAACCTTCTCCCCAAGTGCTTCTGAAAGTAGCTGCCATAATTTTGAACCAGCATCTGTAACATAACCAAGGTCGTAACTAAAATTGTTGGCAATCTCGATGTATGAATGTCCTTTCCATGATTCCTGAAAAATTATTTTTTGAATTTTATTAAGGCGCCGTTGATCGCAACAATACTCTATAGTTCCCATTCCCTCTTCAATTGTCATCATTATCGTTATTTCTTCACAGAAGAATCTATACTCAACTTTTTACAGATGCACTTTTTATATGAATATTAGTATTCTCACTAAATCAACTTCATAAAATAAAAACTTACGATAAAGAAATCATAAAGTTTTGATGAAGATACAGTAAGAACACTAGAATAGCTTTTGCTCTGTATAACTTAAACGATACTAGAAAATCCTGACTCTGTAAGTGCCAATTGGCACTTACAGTGCTTCTCGCTTTCAATTGAAACTAACAACTGAAACCAGGAGCATACATTACGATTTGATAACATTCTTCAAACAACTAACTTTACTCCAAATCACCCTAGGAGCATCTCTGTGGCAAATAGTTCAGTCTTCTATAAGATGTTAGCTGGGGTTCCAAACATTCCTTAGTTGCTCAAGCACACTCTATGCCCATTCGCTAACTCGACAACTTCCTTAAGAATCAGGGCTTAGTCAATGGGTTAGTAGGCGATCGCAGTGTCATTACAGCTATTGTGTGAACTTTCGCCTTAAAGCGCTTTGGAGCAACGTTCTCTGCTTGGGCAAATAAAACCTTTGCCGTTTTGATGTCACCCTGGACCTCACGCATCGTTGCTTTACCAACTAGGGCATTAAGGTTGTTCTTTTGCATTGTCAGAACCCAATCGTAGACCGTTTCTGCTTTGGTTACTTGACCCGTAAACTGGTAAAGTTGGGCTAACTGCAAGCGTAACGCTATGTCATTCGGCTCCTGCTGAACGAGCTTCTCCATTAAGGAAACAGCCTGATCGAATTGCCCTCTCTGCTCTAGAATCGTAAGCTCTCTTAATGCTGCAAAATTTTTGGGTGCATGTTGAAAGAAAGGCAGAAAGTTTACTAAGAAGATGCCACTACCCCCCAGGAAACCGACACTTATCAAGATAGATAGCAAACCATTTCTCCGGGCAGTTAGAGTTTTTTTGATTGCTAGAGCTTTGCTGCTATGTGAATTCCATGGTTTGAACAAGGTCTCCAGTGAGCCATTTTCTAGAGCTTGTAGCTCTTGCCGCAGTTGTACATCAGTTGGTCGCAAGTAAGTGACCGAATCGAGTAAGGTGTTGAGCCAACTTGACTTATGGGCTTTACCTAACTCTGAGACTAACCACAACAGTGCATTAGCAGCACCTGCCGCACTTAGAGTTGCAGTACCTTTAATGCGAATAATAGGTATGTATGAATAGAACAATTGGTAATTAATTTTCATCCCATCAAGGTAGCTAGTTAGTGGTTGCAACTGCTCCTCAAGGGTTCGCTGGAGGTAGCTCCAGCGACTTCCTTGAGCAAGCTCAATCTGCTGTTTGTTGAACAAATCAGATTCGATTCGATCGCACTTAGTGAGAACCAGGGCGAAAGCGTATTTAAAATTATTCAGGTATACCAAGGAAGCAAGCCCCATCACCGTTTCGACAATATCCTCAATTCCCTGTAGATAAGCCTTATTTCGCACCAGTTCGGAGGCATCGATAAACACACAGCAACCATGCGAAGAAGACACTATATTATAGAATTCTTGATTGCTCATCCGACAAATTTCACCCGGAATCTCCCACCACCGAAAACTACACAGCGTTTGCTCGCTCAAGAAGCTGTGACGCTTTAGGCTAAAGTTAAAATTTGTAGCTTTCATTGTTGGAGGTGGATACTGACCCGTCTGAGCCACATAGTTGAGAATTCTGTCTAGACTTTTTCGCTCCTGTGCGTCTTGACAGTCAAATCTTAACGTTCGAGGAGAAGTAATTGTTTGAGCTTGCGCTCTTGAGTCGTCGGATCTGCCACAGGCATTGCCTTGAGTGCCAGTCTGCAACTCTGCATAGCTACCAGCAAGAAAGACAGTCTTGCCTACCCCCCTTTGACCAATACTTAGCAAGTTAAATCTTTTGGCATCAGTTCCAAGCAACAGTTTTCTCATATTGTGCTGAAAGATCAGTATTTCAGAAATTAAAATAACTTAAACTTACGCCTTACAGTTAGTTTTATCAATCTTTGGTAAAGATTGAAGCTCCATTAAAAGATATGTTTAAATAAGCTAAGTTTAATCACTTGTTAAAGCAACCTGAGTATCTCTAGAATTAGTTTTTGAAATTGATTCACTTAAGACGCAGTTATTGAACCGATCAATTTCTTGAACAGTATTTTCTGTCCGAGCGCCTTTTATCATTTGATTTATAACGTAATTCTTCATGACTAGCATTAGTGTAAAGCCATCGGCAACTTTTTCAATAAGCGATCGCCGCTGTAAAGACGCTAGTGTCACTAGAACTTCAGTTCGGCAAAGTGCGGGAGCAAAATTTGCTAGCAATTCAGAGAACGGGACTGGTTTCTGTTTGACTGCCAAGTAGTAAAGTAACTCTTTTTCTAAATCTGCTAAGCGATTGAATTGCTGGTCGAAAAGGTGGCTAACATCATCAAAAACGAACCTACTTTGCTTTAGAAACAATAAAAATTTAGAAACACTACAATCAAAGAAATCTTGAATGACTGGAGCCACCATCTTTAGAA
Organism: Chroococcidiopsidaceae cyanobacterium CP_BM_RX_35; assembly: GCA_019242465.1. The sequence goes on from JAFAVL010000008.1 coordinate 4,571, forward strand.
CTAAGGGATTCCCAGCATAACGTTGAATTAGGACTCTCCACTCGGATTCTGATGCCCAAAACTCACCTTTGGCTTGAAAAATTTCTCGTCCGGCTATCATATCCAAACCAGCCAATTGTAATGAGCGCACAGGCAGTTTCTCGCCCTCCTTCGCTGCCAAGCTTCTGGGCTTCTCCCGACTAGTCAGCATTAAGCAACTAGAATGTAGTGTTTCTGCCACACATCTCAGGAGTTGCCCATAGTCTTCATATCCGGCTTGATAACAACCGGCATGGTTGCCCGGCTGCAAAATCGACTCAGCATTATCAAGAATCAGTAAGCAGCGTGAGGAGCGCAAATGCTCCATTAGCTGTATTATTCTGCCACTCCCAGTATCTGGCAGATTGATAGGCTGTCCCTGAGAGAGAAATTGAATCAGTTCGGCTATGAGCTCCTTAAGCAGTGGGGTATTGCGTA
>JAFAVL010000047.1 GCA_019242465.1 Chroococcidiopsidaceae cyanobacterium CP_BM_RX_35
TGCGCGTCAGCATATCTGCAATTGTGTCGTTAGCCGCCATCGTTTCCTCTTAATGAAATTATTGCTCCCGAAAAGGCATTCCCATTTCTTTTAGTAAAGCGCGACCTTCTTCGTCAGTTTTCGCTGTGGTAATGATAGAAATATCCATCCCTCTAATTTGGTCGATACTGTCATACTCGACTTCAGGAAAAATCAGTTGTTCTCTCACGCCCAGGGTATAATTGCCGCGACCGTCAAAGCTTTTAGGACTAATACCGCGAAAGTCTCGAATTCGAGGTAGAGCTAGACTAATGAGGCGGTCGAGGAAGGAGTACATGCGTTCTCCTCGGAGAGTAACCATCAGCCCGACGGGCATACCTTGACGGATTTTGAAACCTGCGATCGCTTTTTTTGCCCTTGTCACTACTGGTTTTTGCCCAGCGATTAGAGCAATTTCATTTAAAGATGATTCCAGAGCTTTAGCATTTTGCGCCGCCTCTCCCAAACCCCGGTTAACAGTGATTTTCACCAGCTTCGGCACCTGATGGATATTTTGGTACTGAAACTGCTCTCGCAGTTTGGGGACAATTGTCTCTACGTATAGATTCTTAAGTCGTGTTGCCATGATTGGTTTATCTTTGTTATCCCTGGACTTAGTCAGGGGGTGGCAATTTTGGATTGAATTGAGAATCAACTATTAATCAATTATTTCGCCTGTTTTCTTGAGCATCCGCACTTTGCGTCCTTGGTCGTTAAGTGTGTAAGAGACGCGACTGGCGACATTCTGCTTGGTGGAGTAGAGCATAACGTTGGAGCTATGGATTGGTGCTTCCATCGTCACGATGCGACCTGACTCACCTTCTTGCTGAGGTTTGACGTGCTTGGTCTTGATATTGACGCCTTTAACGATAACTGCACTACGAACAGGTAACGTTTGGACAATTTCGCCAATTTTGCCTTTGTCTTTGCCAGCAATGATTTGCACAGTGTCACCCTTTTTGACATGTAGTTTATGTCGCTGGGGAGGAGCTGATTTTTGCTGCTTAGTTGCCATTAGAGTACCTCTGGAGCTAGGGAAACAATTTTGGTATAGTTTTTGTCGCGTAGTTCTCGAGCGACAGGTCCAAATACCCGCGTTCCTCGGGGATTTCCATCGGCGTTGATAATGACAGCAGCGTTATCGTCAAAGCGAATACTCATGCCACTATCTCGACGCAAACCTTTACGAGTGCGAACAATCACCGCCCGCACAACGTCGGACTTTTTAACTGCCATGTTAGGAATCGCATCTTTGACAACGGCGATAATGACATCACCTACGCTGCCATAACGGCGATTGCCAGCGCCCATGACACGGATACACATTAATTTGCGAGCGCCGCTGTTGTCTGCGACATTAAGGTAAGACTGTGGTTGAATCACGGGGTTTGTCTCTCTAAGGTCTAGCTAGTGGTGACACTACTACTAAGGATGTCCTTCACGACCCAGCGCTTAGTTCGACTCAGGGGTCTAGTCTCTTGAATGCGGACGCGATCGCCCACATGACACTTATTTTCTTCGTCGTGAACCTTATATCGCTGGGTGCGAACAACGATCTTGCCGTACTTGGGATGAGGAGCGCGGTTTTCGATTGCCACCACCACCGTTTTGTCCATTTTGTCGCTTACGACCAAGCCGACTCGTTCTTTAACTGCCATGCTGCTTACTCCTCTTGAGCAACGGACTGGTTTTCTTGACTTGCTGCTACACTTTGTTTGCGCTCGTGTTCTACAGTCAGTAATTGTGCCAACCGATGCTTAGCGTGTTTGAACTGATGTGGCTTATCTAACTGCCGGGTGGCTTTTTGCAGCCGCAGCTGGAATAGCTGCCTTTTGATAGCAAGAATTTGCTCATCCAACTCGGCATCACTTAAATCTCTAGCTTCTTCAATCTTGGGTAGAGCCATAACCTACACCTACTCTTGGTCTTTGCTAATGAACTTGGTTTTGATTGGCAACTTATGGGAAGCCAAGCGCATAGCCTCACGAGCTGTTGCTTCAGGAACCCCAGTAATTTCAAACAAAATCCGTCCTGGCTTAACTACTGCCACCCAAAATTCAGGCGATCCTTTACCAGAACCCATACGGGTTTCTGCCGGACGCATCGTCACAGGCTTATCTGGAAAAATTCGAATCCAGATTTTGCCACCCCGACGGATGTAACGGGTCATGGCACGACGGCTAGCCTCAATTTGACGGGCAGTGATCCAAACTGGCTCTAGAGCTTGGAGCCCAAAATCGCCAAAGTTAAGAGTACTGCCTCGCGCAGCTAGACCCTCCATCCGTCCGCGTTGTTGTTTTCTAAACTTAGTTCTTCTAGGACTTAGCATGACTTAACTCTTCTCTTTCTGCGTCCATCCGGGTTTGCCAACATGACTTAGCCCTCATTCGAGCGGTCTTCAAATTGCTGGCGACGGCGTTGTTGCTGACGACGCCGTGGCTGGGCAGCTCCAGGAGGCGGTTGTTCTGTCGCCTGTCCAGGGATAATCTCTCCCTTAAAAACCCATACCTTGACGCCGAGAATGCCATAGACCGTTTTCGCCGTGCAGTAGGCGTAATCGATATCAGCTCTCAGAGTGTGTAAGGGCACTCTCCCTTCGCGGGTCCATTCTGTCCGGGCAATTTCTGCCCCGTTGAGCCGACCACTTACCTGAATTTTGATCCCTTGGATTCCAGCCTTCTGAGCCCGCTGAATTGCTTGACGCACCACTCGCCGGAACGAAACCCGGCGCTCTAGCTGTTGGGCAATATATTCAGCAATGAGGTAAGCATCAGCATCAACCCGCGTGACTTCCACAACGTTGATCCGAATTTGGCGATTACCACCGAGGACTTCCTGAAGTCCAGTTCGCCACTTTTCAATACCAGTGCCGCCACGACCTACCACAACTCCAGGTCTAGCGGTGCGAATCTCTAGGTCAATTTGGTCCGCCTTACGCTCAATCCGCACCTCGGAAATTCCAGCATTATTAGGGGAGAGCCGACCTAAGTTTTTTTCTATGTACTGGCGGAGTTTGTAGTCTTCTTGTAGTAGCTCTGGATAGCGCTCAGAACCAGCAAACCAACGCGAGTGGTGATCCTGAGTAATACCCAAGCGAAAACCGATTGGATGAATTTTCTGTCCCACGGGTGTGTCCTTTTACTCCTCACTAGCAACAGCAATGGTTATATGACAGGTCGGCTTGCGAATTTGGTAAGCCCGACCTTGAGCCCTAGGCTGGAAGCGCTTTAGCACCGGACCTTGATCGGCATAAGCTTGGGAAACCTTCAGCGTTTCGGGTGCTAGCCCAGCATTATGCTCAGCATTGGCAACAGCGCTTCTGAGCAATTTTAGGACTGGAGTGCAGGCACGGTATGGCATGAACTCCAAAACAATTAATGCTTCCCGGTAAGAGCTGCCACGAATCTGGTCCAGAACACGACGGACCT
>JAFAVL010000111.1 GCA_019242465.1 Chroococcidiopsidaceae cyanobacterium CP_BM_RX_35
ACGACTTCCCCGCGTAGGGTTGAAGATCTTGTTTCAGGGAGGCGATCGCTCCCGCAGCACTCGTTACATCAGCCGGACTAGCTTTCAGGAACCCATAGGCTTTTGCCATATTGTTCTCAACGTCCACATAAGCCTGTTTTGACTTAGTGGCTACCACGCCTTCTACCTCCAACCAATCCGTCTGAAATCGCTGAATTTCAGCCGCCGCTGTAGCGGTGTCCTTGCCGTTAAGCGCAGCTTCGGCACGGTTGAGTCGTTCAATTAAAGTGGCAATTGTCACCTTACTTGTGCCAGTAGGAGTGGTTGAAGTTGGACCGTTGTTAAATCCCCCAGTGATGAATTTTTGGTTGGTTGCATGCAGTTTTTTCAGCGCTGCGACCACTTGAGACTGGTTCGGCTGTTCGGTTGAGAACGCAAACTTAACTTCACCGCTAGCGGATTCAATGTCTTTGTAGGCTTGGCGCGAAGTCTGTTTTACCCCATCTTCCACATTGAACCAGTCGTTTTCATATTGCTGATAAGCAGCGGCAGCTCCTGGCAAATTTTTTGCATCAGCTTTGGTCAGTGCCTGATCAATGTAAGCATCTAGGCGCTGCACATCTTGTTGTGGGGTGCTAACTGCCAAAGTGGGCAATGCTATTACGAACAGCATGGCGCTTAGGGCAAGCGCAAACAGCCATCGCCACTGCGTCAGCTTGAATCTTTGTTTCACCACTTTTTCTGTCCTGTACTCAACGTTGCTGTTGAGCGAAAGACCCAAGCTGAGCGAACCCTGTCTGAACCAGGGCAGATAGAGATTTAACAATCGCAAGCAGTTTCTAAGAACCTCTCGAAATTTGAGCATCTACTTGACAAATGATTTCACTAAAGCTTAATGTCCAGATTACGACAGATAGGAACTATTAGCAACAAGAAAGACATGAAGATTTTGAGATAGGTTGAGCCAAGCACGGGCTCCTGTACGAATAAAAAGCTAAAACTCCTAGAAATAAAGCATTAGTTGATTTACGGCTAGCGCTTTCTCGCCCGTCTGTCGAATTAATTATTCACAGATGGACTTATCACTTGAGCTTCTACAAGCTGAAGACTATTCGCTGTTGAGAATCAGCAGCATTACCGACTCATCCAAGAATCAGAACTTTAAGCTATGGGCTTACACCAACGCCAATCTATTAACAACTCAGCGCTCTTTGCGGCTCTAATTGCTTCACTGCTAATAACTGTCTGCAATCGTAACGGCGGTTTACTAGCAGTCACGCCACCTTTAAGCAAAGCGACAGCAGTGCTAGCCACAACCAGTGCCAGGTTTAGCGATCGCCAGATTCTTAGCGACTTTGCTGACAAAGTGGTCGTTCCCACATTTCAAACCTTTGCTGGCAAAGCTAGTGCGTTATCAACCGCTATCAATACTTTTACCCAACATCCCAATCGCCAAACGCTTCAAGCTGCCAGAACTGCCTGGGTCGAGGCGCGTTCTCCCTGGGAGCAGAGTGAATGTTTTGGTTTTGGACCAGTTAAGGACCAAGGGTTCGACGCCAATTTAGATACCTGGCCAATTGATGAAAACGACCTGAAACAGATCCTTGCTAGTGGGGACAAACTTACACCTAGCTATGTTGAACGGTTGAGGGAGAGTGATAAAGGCTTTCACGTCATTGAATATCTGTTGTTCGGTACTTCCGGCAGCAAGCAGCCCACTGACTTTACCCCACGGGAGTTGGAATTCCTTAATCTGCTCGGTACGAATTTTGTTCAAACAGCTAGCAATATGACTGATAGCTGGGTCAAAGGGACCAAAGATAGCGAACCTACTTATCGGGAGGTAATTGCAACAGCAGGGGCAAAGGACAATACGACCTACCCCACTTTACAGGCTGCTGCACAAGAGATGATTGGAGGGATGCTTGACAGTCTAGATGAGGTTGCCAATAAAAAGATCGCCAAACCTTTTGAGCATAAAGATCCAGACTTCGCCGAAAGCCGATTCAGCTTTAATACCCTTAACGACATCAAAAACAATGTCCGAGGTTCCCAAAATGTGTATCTAGGGCATTTCCAGCCTGCCAATACTAATGGTTTGGGTTTAACTACCTTTGTCGCCAAGATTGACCCAAACCTGGATTTGAAGGTAAAGCAGCAGTTTCAAGCGGCGCTGGACGCACTGAATAAAATTCCCGCTCCCTTTGAAAAATCTGCACTTGACCCGCAGGCTGCAGGTGCAATCAAAGCGGCTCAGGATGCTGTTAACACACTGCACGACACTCTTGAAAAAGAAGTCAAGCCCTTGCTGGGCAGCGCTAGTTGAGCGCTAGAGGGATCATTTATGCGGTCATTACTAAGTAAATTGTTCATCGCTAAGTACTTTCGGTTGATTGTCGTGTTTTTTCTGGCGATCGCAGGCGCAATTGTCTTATCAAACTCTCTTAGTCATGCTCAGTTGCCACAGCAAACCCCTCTAGCTGGAGGAGAAACGACGGTTTTTAACCGCACCTCACACGGATTGCAACAGCCAGCCGCCAATCTGACGACAACAGAACTGACTCTGCATCAGGATGGTGATCGCGCTTTTGAAGCCGTCTTCGTCAGCGCCCCTGCCCCAGTTAATGCAGGTTTGGGACCAACCTTCAACAATACTTCCTGTACAGCCTGCCACATTAATGACGGTCGAGGCTTGCCCGTGAAGGGGAATTTACTGGTCCGGGTGAGTCTGCCAATGGCTCATCCTGTTGCTGCCAGTCAACCCATTGCAGCTGGAGGTTCAAACAAACAACAGGAGTCAATTTTTGAGTCTCAACCTGAAGCCTCGGTCACTTTAGGAAATGCGCCTCCCGTTCCAGGAATTGGTACCCAGATTCAAGACCAGGCGCTCTATGGTCATCAACCGAAGGCGACGGTGGAAATCTCCTGGCAGGAGACATCTGGCACCTATGGCGACGGAACAGCTTATCGGTTGCGCTCACCTCGACTCAAGATTACCCTTCCCGATAGTAAGCCTCTTCCCTCAGAAGTGCTGACCTCACCGCGCGTACCGCCGCCCATAACGGGTCGAGGTCTTCTAGAAGCAATTCCTGAGTCAACTCTCCTAGCATTAGCTGACCCTCAGGACAAAAACCAAGATGGAATTTCTGGTCGTCCCAATTATGTCTGGGATGTACAAAAAAAAGCGAAGGTGCTTGGTCGCTTTGGGCTGAAAGCCAATAATCCTCACCTGTTTCAGCAAAATGCCACCGCTTACGTCAACGACATGGGCGTGACTAATCCATTGTTCCCTAAAAAAGATGGTGCTAGCGACATTGACACTGCAACCTTACAGTCTGCTACTTTTTATACTCAAACCGTTGGCGTTCCTGCCCGAACTTTACTGAACGATCTGCTGGTTCAACGCGGGGAAAAACTGTTTGCTCAAGCCAACTGTGCGGCGTGCCATATTGCTGAACTCCGTACTGGTGATCATCCGGTTAAGCCAGTAGCGAATCAAATAATTCATCCCTACACTGATCTGCTGCTCCACGACATGGGACCTGGACTGGCAGACGGTAGACCGGACTTTGAAGCATCTGGAACTGAGTGGCGAACACCACCTTTGTGGGGGCTGGGTTTGACCAAGACCGTATTGTCCAGTGCTGGCTACCTCCACGACGGGCGGGCACGGACTCTGGAGGAAGCAATTCTCTGGCATGGGGGCGAGGCGGAAAGTGCTAAACAGGCATTCCGGGCTTTGGCAAAGAGCGATCACGAAGCCCTGCTGCGATTTTTGACTTCGTTGTAAAGATAACCAAGGCAATAAATAGTGTGAGGAGAAGAGGAGAAATGTCTTTAAGCTTGTGGAAGTCCATACTGCTCTGCCCGGCTGTCCTAGGAGCAACTTTGGTGTCTGTGGCTGCAGCAATAGCGGTCCCAACTACTACAACCGCTAACGTTTCTCAGCCAACAGCCATACAGGCTTTATCCCCAAAAGAAAATTCAACTCAGCTAGCTGTGAGACCAAAACAGCTACTGGTTGCCGAGCAGCTAGCAACTTCAGCTCCAAGTTCTCTAGCACCCGATGCTAATACCATTGACCAAATTGTACGCTACGGCAAGGAAGGTACTGGCAGCCAAGACGACTCCATTGGTCAAGTCACATCAGTTTCTCAATTGCGGGATGTCCAGCCTACCGATTGGGCTTTTCAAGCGCTACAGTCCTTGGTCGAACGCTACGGTTGTATTGCTGGTTATCCTGA
>JAFAVL010000344.1 GCA_019242465.1 Chroococcidiopsidaceae cyanobacterium CP_BM_RX_35
GTCACCGTTCTCAAGGGAGGCAACCTCCACCGAGCGAGGTGACTTCGTGAAAGCAGGGTTGACCGATTTCGCGGTCAATTGGGAACCGTCGCCCGATTACTTGTATTGGTGTTCACTGTAGTTAAACAAAGCGTTAACACCATTTGGTTGAGTAACAATGCAATCTTTACTTAAAGTTTACACAATCTTTATCCGTCAATTTTATTTTCTCGGATACTATTTTTAGTGTAAGGGATAGCTGTTTGGTCATGCTGAGTGCAATTAAGCTCTCGGCTAGCTCCAATGACTACCAATGCCTAGTTTTGCTTTCTGAGCATATCTACCTGACCACAACCCACAACAAACGTAAGTACAAACCTATGCAGCTCAAATCACTTGCTACATTTAGCGGTATTGCAACTTTAGTTGCAGTTGGTGCATTGGCGAACGTGAAGCCTGCTAGCGCAGCTCCCGCCAGTGGCATCTTGAACTTCGGCGGGGATGTTGCCTTCACAACTACCTCTTTCGATTTCAGCGGTACGCCTGTTGTTTCAAAAACCAGCACTGGAACATTTGCCTCCCTTATTGGTGATCCTGTAACGGTTACAAGCTTTGCTGCACCCACAACTGATGTCCCTGGCTTTGTGAGTGTTGGTGGATATAGCTTCAATCTCACAGGCTTTAATCCAAATACTGATGTAGTAATTGGTGCATCTCCCAATGGTCAGACCACAGCGACTGTGGCTACAAACGGCAACTGGACTGGTGGTGGTGGAATATCAGATGGTCTAGGTACCTTCACTGCCCAAGTTACGAGTCCAACTACTTACTCAGCTTCTATCACAGCTAATCCTGTGCCAGAACCATCTGAGACACTAGGTGTCCTTGCACTAGGTGCTGTTGGTGGCGGCATGGCCTTTCTCCGCAAGCGTCAGTCTGTTAACGTGTAAGCTACTGTACAAGGTTAACTAAATAAACCCTCAGTTTCAGAACTTCGCAGCTGAGGGTTTTTACTTTAAATCAAAGATTTGAACGAAGCAGGAAGAAAACACTAAACTCAGCTTTGACTAAGTTTAGGTAAGTTTTCGGAGTAGCTAGATACTTCTGGGACAAGTTGGCCAGATTCAAGAATTTTTGCTATTTCTTGCAAAAGCATTCCACCATCGTGTCCATTCCAGGCTTTATGGTCAGCAGCGCATACAATGTAAGCAGTTGGACGCACTGTTGGCACTCCTTCAAGTGCAATAACTCTGTCTCGAACTCGTCCCATTGCTACTATCGCGGAAGTCGAAAAAGCAAATGGAATTAAAGTATCGACTTCGGGCAAACAAGTAACTTGAATTGTACCTACCCCTTTTCGCACAAACCAATGTTGATCCAGGAGAAATTTGAGGAGAGCTCGACGGAGGAAGCCAAAAGGAACAAAACCCCCATACCGATTTAAAGTGGCATATAGTTTCTGATCCTCTTCCCTTACTTCTGGGGCTCGTTCTGCAATTTCCATTGCTAAGGTCTGAAGTGTCTTTTGTCCAGCGTCCTCAATCATCATAACAGGGGCGTGAAACCTGTCATTATTCACAGAAAGACCAACATCAACATTCCCAAATAAAATCTTTTTTTTGTTGCCAGTGACAAAGTGATTAAGATGAGGATGTTGTGAAAGGGCAAGTGCAGTAGCGCGAACGAGTAGATGAGTATATGTAATTTTTGTGGTTTGATTAGAGGCGATAATATTTCTTGATGCCGTCATATCAACTTCAAGAATTTCGACAAATCCGCTTTTTTCAGATACGCGAATCCCGTCTCTCATCCATTGCTCAGCTTGACTTAAGGACAAAATTTGATCTTTCATAGTTCCTCTTTTGGAAACAATCTGCCTCCGTTTCCAGGTTCTTCAGAAACTGGCTATCCAGGTCCGCCATATTACGAAGGGCGGTTCTCCAACGGTCCAGTGTTTGTTGAAGATCTCACACCAAAAATGGGATTGCCAGCTAGTGCTCTTCATGACTTTGGTATTAGCGGCAGTACCTCGGGATACGGTCACAGTCATGCAGATAAAAAGAACTCGTGGACTTTTTGGTTCATTAATAACCACAGCGACAGCAAGATTAGTAATCCTCCACAGGTAGTGTAGATAAGCGGAATGTTATGATTTGTGAGATCTGCAATGATACCACTAAGTCCCATAGCAATAGGATTTAAACCACTCGAAAGTGTAATCAACAGACTAAAGACTCGTCCTCTGATTTCACTGGGGATAGTGATTTGTAAGATAGTTATTGCAATTACATTAATAATTCCGATCATCATACCTAACATAGCCATTATGACCAAAGCGATCGATGGGCTGTTAGTAAAACCCAGTGAACCGAATGCAAATGCACTACCAAGCAGCGAAGATGATAACAAGGCAATTCTAGCTTTTCCAGAAAACTTAATGATACTGATAAGTATATAGCCTAAGAGAGAGCCTACACCAAATGCCGCCCAGAGAAAACCATATAAACTCGCTCCAGCTTTTAGAAAGCCCTCGACATAAAAAGGCAGTAAGACAAAAATTGTTACAGCAAAGACATTCAAAGCTGCTGCTGCTAAGAATATAGCTTTGATTCCAGCTCTGCTCCAAATATAATGGAAGCCTTCGACAGTGGATACTTGAAACTCATTAAATGCCTTCTTCCAAGAGTTGCTCTTTTTAGGAAGAGTTTGAGGAATTGTGATAAAAGACTCGCTAGTGGCAGTGAAGAGATATGACAAGCCATTAATGAGAAATAGCATCGGGGCTCCTAACAGCTGAAATAGAACGCCTCCTAATCCCTGACCAATCAAAGTCGCAATCTGGACAGAAGCTTGATTTAAGGAATTACCACTAGCAACCTTGTCTTCTGGTAAGATGTCGGGAATAGCAGCAGAAATAGCTGGCTTGAAGAAAGCATCAATAATTGCAACAACACTGGACATCACAAACAGCCAGACAATAATGAAGTCTGAAGCCCTGGGAGCAATAAACAGCAAACCCGCTTGAGAAAGAACCATAAGACCAGCAAAGAGATCGCAGCAAATAATGATAGTACGCCGAGAATAGCGGTCAGCAAAGGTTCCAGCGATCGGTCCAAGCAGCACAGATGGTAGTGCAGAAGCCATCATAATTAGCCCGATTAAAGTGGCAGAACCTGTTGTTTGCTTGAGCCAAAACAGCATCGCGATCGTAGAAATTTGATTTCCAATTTGACTAATCAACTGTCCCTGCCAAAGCAGAAAAAAGTTTCGATTCATTAACATTGAGGATTGTCTCATTTTATTCCTCTAGGCCGTGCCTCCGAACATAACTCACTATGGTAGGTTGCCTGATAGCAATAATCTACTCAACAATATCGAATCGCTTTGAGGGAAAAACTTTGTTGCATCAGGAGCTGGATAGTAAATCCTGTATGCTATAAGCCATCAATGTATAGATTTTGGATAAGTGCTCCTAATACAATAATCTATAAAGGAGCTGAATTAAATCTCCTCTGTTCATTTAACAGCAGTTTAACTGGTTGCTCAACAGTAGTTCTACTAAAAACCTTACCTTAGTTTTCTAGTCAATGCAGCAAATATACGGTTTTAGGATCTAGAGGATTTTTGGTGAGCCAGATGGCGTTAACAGCTTAAAATCTAACGTTTTGTAGCTATTTATGACTTCTGATATGACCTGTTAGCACGGGTTGACCAGTAGCAATAACTTGATCAACAATATCTGCAGCTTGCACCACTCCACCAGATTGGAGAATTGATTTTTGCAGCTTTGCAGCACTTAGACGAAAAGAATCTTCGGTTAAAACTCTCTGAACTGCTGTACGAAGTCTAGGGATATTGAGTTTAGCTAATGGAACGACTTCACCAGCACCAGTCCAGCGCAAACGCGCTCCTACACCGGGCTGATCGGTGGCTATAGGAATAGCAACCATAGGTACTCCGTAGCTTAAAGACTCCAACGTCGTGTTGAGACCGCCATGAGTTATGGTGAGCGTTGCTTTAGCTAGCAGCTCGCGTTGGGGTGCGTATTTGACAACGAGGGGTGTACCAGGTAGATTCTGCAACTCTTCTGGGCGACCCCCTCCTCCCAAGGAAATAACGAGTTGGCAGCCTAGTCCCTCACAAGCTGCTGCAATATAGTGGAAAATCTCCTGTCTGCGGTTCTGCAATGTTCCGAGAGAAGCATAAATTAAAGGTTGTCCGGTCAGTTGCTCAAAGGGGAAAGGAACTGTTCGCAGTGAAGACTTTTGAAACGGTCCAACATAGTGAAAGCATTCTGGTAACCTAGTGCGAGGAAAGTCAAAAGCAGCTGTTTGCTGACAGATTTGAGCAAACGGAGAGCAAGTGTCGTTAGCACCTCTATGAGCGGGTAACTTCCATTGCTTCCGATAGTGGGCAAGAACCGCAGTAATTGGTTGGATCAGCCAGTCATGCACAAAGTACCCCATCTGGTTACGTAGGCAAGCCCACCAACTGTTGTCGTAGTCCCAGGGGGTGAAAATGGGGGGTATACTTGCCTCATAATTGGCAGCCAACGCACTACATACGTTAACAAAGGGAATGCGCAGGTACTCTGCCACCGTCCCGCCAACGGGTTCACCCTGATCGACTAGCAGGATCTCTATACCTGCCTGTTTGAGTGCAGCAGGGGCTTCGCGGCAGAGCATATCGGTTGCGTTCCGGGTAACCATGACTCCATAGCGCACAGCCGCCAACCCACTCAGAGTTCCCATTTTTGCAGAAAATCGGTCTAAAGAGCCAAGTGGATGTTCAGACTTACCAAGAGAACAGAATTCCAATCCTTCCGCCAGAACTTTAGATTCAACATCTGGGATTTGAAAGAAGGTAACGCCATGTCCACGTTGTTTTAGTTCTTTTCCCAGAGCCATCATCGTGTCAACGTGGCTAGACACAGGTGGAAAAATAGCACCAATATGAGTCATAGGAGAGATGTTCTACTTAGTAGCAATGAGTGAACTGAGCAAAATGCTAACTATAGCCTATTTGTAAAAAGTAATGTGTGATTCAGGTCCTTGACTAGTATAAGCTTTGGTAATATATTCATATTCTTCATTACAAGGTAAGCTCGATCCCAAAGAAGATAATTAAGCAGATCTATCAGCTTGGTGTGTTTCGTTTCATCG
>JAFAVL010000401.1 GCA_019242465.1 Chroococcidiopsidaceae cyanobacterium CP_BM_RX_35
GTATAAATGGTTCAGAACAGAAGTGATAAGTCACCTAGATACACAGAAAAGTCTGGCTAGCGTAGCCCTTTGTCTTGCAATAGAGCATTCATCCAACAAGCTGCTTCATCCAGAGGGATAACCGGATCGCGACGGTAGTCGATGGCAACTTCGTAACCAGCCCGCTCGTAAACCTGGTTTAAGAGAGAATGTAAATCAATGACTGGTTCAGTGTCTGGCGATCGCAGAGGCAGGGGAAACAGCGGGATCTGTTCCGATAGATTGAAGCAGTAGAGATCGGCACGGGGACGATGTTGGCTCCGGCTCACTAGAATTCGATAGTCACTTCGGATGTCGCTACCCATTACTGGCATTGGAGTTCCCCCGCGCAGCAAATCAATTTCAACCAGATGCGTGTTGCTACCTAAAACCGCTTGGCGTTTTTCCTGATACTGATGCCGACCTTCACCGGGACGCTTATTGGTCGGAGAAAGCAGTTCTACCACTGTCACCACTACTTGAGTCATCGTATCTCGCACTTCCAGATATCCTTCCCGGAATTCCATCGGCATAGGAACGGTTACTGAAACAGGTGATGCGGGAGGTGCAATTGCTACGCTGGATGAAGGTGAGTTTGTAGCAGGGCGAAAGCGTTGCACTGTTACATCTGGAATGCCAATGAACAGAATATCTTCCCCACTCATTTGATAAACTCGTTTTTCAATTGCCGCCCGGTAATGGGGCAGCAGTTGTGGGTTAAGCGTTTCAGCCAGAATGCTAATCAGCAGGTGATGGACTTCTGACCAGAAAGCTGGATTCTCAAAGTAGGGATTCATTCCGGGAAACGGGTTTGGCATTGAAGAACACCATTTGACCTTAACTTGATTTTACCTTCAACCGCGAGAAGGCTCCCGCCATAACGGTACTCCTATGGTCTGCGAGATGATATCGGCTAACAAAAATCGTCGGCTCAATATTCTGGTTCCGCACCAATCTAGGGCAACCAAAAATCCGGTAAGAAAGTTGTGCTCCAGCCGCGCACCATCTGATTGATTGTCCTAGCCGCCTGAATGTGAGGCTCATCAGCCTCCACTGGCAGAATCTGAGCCTTGCTCCCGTGACCGAAGCGCTCAATTACTAAGTTTGCTGCTTCCAAACCAGTGACATAAGCCTTTTCCTGCGACCACGAGCCATGACGATTGATAATCCAATCCCCACTCATCCAGACGTTCTCGAAACTCGTCATCGCAGGTAGCAAGTACTGATAGCTACCAGGCGCAAAGTGAGTGACAGCCCTCGGTAGACGAATCACATTGCTGTCAATGACCTTCGCCTCTCCAAAAGCTGGAATACAGGTTGCCAAGTCGTGCTGAACCATTGGCAAGATTTGCTCATCGCTTAGAGGGAGCAACTGGTTCGCGTGGTAGAAATCCGCCTCTACCACGGTTCCTGGCTCATCGCGGTACTCATCGTGCAGCGCATTCAGGTCAAAAAAAGTCCAGCCAGTCGTCGGATTGAACCCGAAGCAAGCATTAGAGGGATGAGGAATAGCAATTTTGCGGTCGAACCACAACCTTGTGGCAAGTACATCAACTGCCCCTAAATTCATCACATTTCGGAATTCCTTGCGGCTTTGCAGACTAGGGCTACTGCTAACAATCTTCTGTATCCCACTTACCCCAACAGCAAAGATCACTGCATCCGCATCAAAGACTTCATCCTCACCTGAGACAACACCTGTCACCTTACCAGTGCTATCAAGAGTTAAGTCGCTAACTCGGCGGTGAGTGAGTACCTGTCCCCCAGCTTGCTCAATCGCTAAGAGCCAAGGGCGAAATATCATCTCCCCAACGGTTCCCCGGCACCAAACTACATCAAAGTCTGGTTGGTGAGCCAGGATAAAGAAGTAAAGCATACCCAAGGCGGCGGCTGCCGAACACTGCTCCCCAGGGGCAAATAGACCCACTAAGAGCATGGGCTCGAAGGAATCATGGTACAGCCGTGCCGAGACACCAAAATCTTTGAAGAGTTCGCGGGCAGTCACTGGGTCATAGCGTTGCCAAGCTGCATCGGAATTGTCAAAATCAATGACCGCGTAAAGCAGGGAGAGAGCTGAGAGGCGGTCAATTAGCGGCAATCGCTTGAACTGGGTGTATAGAAAAGTTCCTAATGGGGTGGGGAGTTGCGGCTGCTCTTGAAAGATTGGTGATTCGACTTCCAGACCTGCTGGTGAGTACTGGGAGGAACGGGTGAAAGGGGTGAAGGGATTAATACCCAACTTCCGCACCAAAGAAAAAATATTTTTGTATGGATACCAGAAGCCATGAATGCCTGCTTCTACCGCTCGCCCACCAGCAGTTTTCCAACCTGCCACCAAACCACCAGGTGCTGAGCCAGCTTCTAGAAGAGTGACGTTGTAGCCCTGAGAAGCTAGGTGGTAGGTTGCTCCTAAGCCTGCCCAACCTGCACCGACTACGACTACTCTAGGGGTCTGTGATTCCATATTGCACGCCTCC
>JAFAVL010000023.1 GCA_019242465.1 Chroococcidiopsidaceae cyanobacterium CP_BM_RX_35
GCAACCTTCGTACAAACTCTCAGGATCTAGGGCACAGTCGTACAATAACCCACTTCGTAGCCAGTTTTCCTGAATTAGTTGATACAGTTTCCTCAGCTATACATCCGTTGGTTCCATGCTATCAAAACTGTGGGTTTTAATTTTCAGAGTTTTCACCTTCATTGCGTGTTGCTTTGTGAGCTGAAATAATGCAAAGTATTTAGCCACCAAAGGCAGCAGGAAAGGTTAGCTTCAATCCTGCAGTCAACAGCAAATTCACAAGCGAGACTGGCAACAGAAACTTCCATCCTAAATTGAGCAACTGATCGATCCGCACGCGGGGTACTGTCCAACGCAATAGGATTGCCAGAAACACCAGGAAGTAAGCTTTGAGCATTGTTGTTATGATACCAAGCGAAGCGGTGATAATTTGGAAGAGTGCGTTCGTTTCGCTGATACCAAGTAAGCTAGCAACCCAGTCTAAAGAAATCGGAAATTCCCAGCCTCCCAGATAAAGCACTGTAAACAGCAGCGAGGAAAGCACTAGGTTTACGTAAGAGGCAATGTAGAAAAGGGCAAACTTCATGCCAGAGTACTCCGTTTGGTAACCAGCCACTAGCTCCTCCTCTGCTTCCGGTAGATCAAAAGGCATCCGCTCGCATTCGGCTAATGCAGCAATCCAGAAAATGATGAGTCCAATCGGCTGCCGCCACAGATTCCAGCCTAGCATGCCATACCCGGACTGCTGTTGCACAATATCAACTGTACTAAGTGAGTCAGACATGATCACAATCGCCAAAACTGACAATGCCAGTGGAATCTCGTAGCTAATCGATTGGGCAGCGGCGCGTAAACCACCTAGCAACGCATATTTGTTATTGGAGGCATAGCCAGACATTAGCAACCCGATTGGGGCAATGCTTGATAAAGCAATCCATAAGAAAACTCCCATTCCCACATTGGCAATCATCAAGTTCTGCCCAAACGGCACAATTAAATAAGACAAATACACCGGAATGATGACAATAATTGGACCTAGCGTAAACAGCAGCGGATCGGTTTTGACTGGAACCACATCTTCTTTGAAGATGAGCTTGAGACCATCCGCCACAGGAGCCAAAATTCCTAACGTACCAATGTACTCAGGACCTATCCGCTGTTGTGCAGCGGCTGAAATTTTGCGTTCTAGCCAAATCATCACCAACATCCCAACGGTTGCACCAATAATTACGAGTACCATCGGTAAGGGCATCCAAATCACTTTTGCTACCCCTGGCGTTAACCCCAAGTCCATGAGAGATTGAACGAAACTTTGCTGTAGATCGATTCCTGAGTTCATAAGCGCTGATTCTCCCTGACATCACGTATGCTGCTACTAGTGTCAGAGTGCAATCAGCCGCTGTCTTGGAGATCCGTCTACTTATGGTAGATTCTTCCGGCTTTGTGGTGTTGTCGAAAGGTTTTGGGTGTGATTCCGACCAGGCGTTTGAAGTGGCGTGTGAGATGACTTTGGTCAACAAAGCCAACTTCCCTGGCAACATCTGTGATCGCCAGTTCTCCTTGTATCAACAATTCTTTAGAGCGTTCAACCCGAGAGTGAATGACATACTGATGCGGTGTCATGCTGGTCGATTGCTTAAACTGTTGACAAAAATAGTGAGAACTCATCTGCACAAGGGTAGCCAGTTCCACTAAGCTCAAGTTGCAATCGAGATGTGCCTGAATGTAGTCAATCACTTGCCGAAACTTGTGTTTAGGCAGTCCCTCTACACATTCGCGCAACTGAGGTGGCTGTGCTGAGTAATGTTGGAGAAGATGCATGCTTAGCGCATTAGCCATCGACTCTGCATAGAGACGACTGCCAGCACCTTGCTGCTCTAAAGCAGACTTTAGTGCTATTCCGATTTGGTAAATCAATGGATCGCGAGTGGCAAAATGTGGCAGAAGTTGAACGCGATCGGGATCAACTACTTCATAAATAGTACGAGCGAACTTGTTTGGCTCAAAACCGAGGTAAATTACTCCCCCGGCGTTTTTCCACTGAACGCGGGTAGCGACATTAGCAGGCGTAATCAAAATATCACCTTGAACAACTTGTTCTCGTCGGAAGCACCCATCTAAAGTCCGCTCTGCTTGAATGGGTACTGGTACTTCAGTGTGAATAGCAACGCCGTGTTGTTTTGCCGCCACCTCAGAAATCTCACCCGACACTTGGTAGTCATAAGCAAGGTAAACGCCATTCCAATCGACTGAGAGGTTAGTTAGCAGAGGAGATTTTGAGAAAACGCGCCGATAGCCTGCAATTTTCTCCTTGGAAAAGTCGATTGTCAAAGGTTTCGCTTTTGGCATTGCTAAAATTGACGAGGAGATTTTGGGGTAGAAACGAAATTCAAGTTGTCATACCAAGTACAGGAGGAACCTGGCAGTTCTATGAATAATCTTAATTA
>JAFAVL010000429.1 GCA_019242465.1 Chroococcidiopsidaceae cyanobacterium CP_BM_RX_35
AGGACATCGCGTGCTATTAGAGAACATGAGCTGGACAGCTTTTGAAGCGATTTTAGACGAATTTGGAGAACACCGAGGAACGCAAATTGCTTACAATAAGGGGATGTTAGAGATAATTGCTCCGCTGCCAGAGCATGAAACTGCGAAGGTGTTTATTAAACGAGGTCAGTCAGAGGTAATGAGTTCTGTCCGACAGGCATTTCGGCAGTGGGTTCGGGAATGGTTGACAAGGTGAGAGCACAAGGGCAAGACTGCTCGATGATTGCACAACTGCTGATGGCGATCGTAACTATTAACGCCTGGAACTGATTGCCATCACAACCCAGCTTGTACCGGGACAAATGCCTGCGATGGTTGAGCTGTAGGAGGTTAGCATATTAATCCTGACGTAGTGGCAGAGTTAGCGGATTCAAAAAGAGCATTGTTGCTGCTTTTCCTTAGCCACATGCTTGGGATCTAGCTGGTTCCCAACCGCTACTAACGATTTAGCACCGCCGTTGTGGATATCATACTGCCCATTGTCCCCAAAGATGTTACCGCCAGCATTACTGTTTGTACCCAGATCTGGTTGAGCTTGGGAGCAGGCTGCAATCACCAAGCCATCCTGTTGATTGCTCTTAATCATGTTGTTACGCAATATTGGGTGAGCATCATCTGAAATCAACATGCCGTCTTGGTTGTGAAGAAATTGATTTTCTGATACCAAGGGCGATGCACTACCACCAATGGCAATGCCAAATCCCGTGTTCTGAAACAGATTATTGCGAATCTCTCCTTGTGCTGAGCTAGCTACTGAAATGCCATTACCACCATTCTTGGTGAAGATGTTAGCCTCAATCTGGGGTGTAGCTTTTCCCGTGACAAAGACGCCTTCCCGGTTACTACCAGTGAAGGTATTGTTGGCAATTGTGGGATTGGTTGATTCAATCCACAGCGCCGTACCACGTATATTTGGGTTCGTGATAGTGATGCCAGTAATGGTGCTATCCTCTAGGGCTTGCAGAGTGATGTTTTGACGGGCAAAGGTGGGGCTAAGATATCTGCCGCCACCACTAATCAGGGTATTCTGACCTTTAGTAGATGGTTCGCCACGCAGGATAATACCTGGTTTGAGTACCAACGGAAAGACTTCACCTGTCTTGTCACTATAGCTACCAGGAGCAAGTTGAATGACTGTACCGGGTTGGGCTTCTTTGAGGGCGTAAGTGATGGTTTTAGTGGGCGTTGCTTGCGTATTGCCAGCACCAGTACTGTCTATCCCAGTCGCGGCGTTGACGTAAATAACTTTCTTCGTTGGGCTGATAGGTTCGTTGTTGCCAGCGCTGCTCTGAGTGTGAGCGGGTGGGATAATTGTTATGGCCCTTGGAGGCGGGATAAGTGCAGCGATCGCTTGAGTTTGAACGGGAGGGGAAGTCGTTGTGGCAACTGGGGCTGAATTAGCAGGAGTTTGTGTAGCTAAGACCGTCTGTACTCCTTTTGGTGGTATCGCTAGAGGAGCGTCTAGCGTTAGGATATATACTCCCCCTTGCGGGATATCTACTTGATGAACCATCTTAGTAGAGCTGATCCCAGATATCGTCACTAATCCACTACCTAGAGAATTGCCAATACTATTGGCTGTCTCGCTGCCAAGTCGATTTGCCACACCAGAGGTGCTGAGTAAGACATTGAATGCAGAGCCCGCTAAACTGTTATAAAATCCCTGATTCTGAGAATTACCAGTTGAAATAACTTGGTGGTCTGGAATTAATGGACCTGTTGCTTGGATAGGAACAATTCGCCCATTAACGACTAGGGCTACAGCTTTAATCTGAGCGCCTCCCTTTGTCGGCTGGATTTCTACGTTAACTGGAGAATTTGCTTCTACCACTACGTTGCCATTACTGTCCAAAAGTGGTTTAGCTAGAAAGACTGCTGTGGTTAGGTTCCTCTTCTGACTAGCATTAACTGTTAATGCTATGGGAAAAGTAATGGTAACAGCCGAAGACTGCGGGACAATAGCTACTTGATTTTGAGCTTGCGCTCTTGAGTCGAGGCGGTTGGGGTCGGTCGCACCGACCCCGCTATTCTCCCGGAGGTTGCCTCCGGGTGCGGAAGGCACTGCCGCGTTGTGCGACCTGGAATCGAATTCCAGCTCGGTCGGCAGAGCAATGGAAAACGCTTCGCCTTTATCCGCCGTGCCGGAGCTGCCGTAGGCGTTGCCTTGAGCAGAGGGAGCTGTTGCTTGAGCTTGGGCTAGAGCCGGGATGGTAGAGAAACTGGAAACGAGTAATGCCAGAATCATACCTGTTAAGTTGTTAACAGTACGCTCTACTCCATGAAAATCTGCCCGTGTTCTTAACGGCAGGTTTCTGTATGGCTGGATCAGCTTTTCAGTCTCCATGCAAATTATCCTCAAATATACTCACATTAAATACGGCTACCTTTTCTGCCGTCTCCGGCGCTTCGAGTCGGCAGCAGTCTTGAACGCATTTAATTCTTAAGGTAGTTGACAAAGCACCTTTGCCATCTTACGCTAGCTATCTTTTACCCAGAGTGACCAGCGTATATTCCCCGACTTTTCCTTACATCCATTGCCTTAATTTGATTTGCCATCGCTGCCAAAGTACTCGCGATAGCGACAAATCTTGTCTTTGCGAACATCAAAGGAGACCGCTATCCTGTTTTTATAAGCTTGTTCTCCTAGCAGTCCCTCATCCCGAAACTCGAAAACAACTGTAGTCTCGTTACTGGTGACGCGATCTAGTGTAACTTTAAGCCCTTGGCTAAAGGTAGCTGAAACGTAATCGAAGAAGGTGATCGCCCTCTCTTTACCAACATTCAGGCCGTGAAACTCTCCCATCGGGAACCAGAAAGTGAAATCTTCAGCGAGCATGTCCATAAAAGGTTGCCACTCTCCTGTCGCTAGACCATGGGTGAATTGTCTAAATGCCTGATGGGCAATTTCGAGCGTGTTCTGTTCAGTTTCTGCCATAGTTAGAACGATGTCCGAATTCTGTTGTAAAACTTGTGTAGTCATCCTTTGTCAGATTCAATAAGGATGTCAGTTCATGATTTGCCAGTCCTGTGGTGTAGAAGCGCAAACAAAATACATCGAGTTCTATCAAAATATCGGAGCGCTGGTTGTGCGCTTTCACAAAGCAATCAAAGGTAATCTGTGCAAATCCTGTATCAATAAGTATTTCTGGAGGTTTACTCCCACGACCCTGATCTTAGGATGGTGGGGAGTAATTTCTTTCTTTGTTACACCATTATTCATCGTAAATAATATCATTCGCTACCTCTTAGCGCTGAAATTAGCGCCTGTGCCTGCTGGGGCAACTGCTCCACAACTGACTCATGAGGCTCTCATCCGGCTACAGCCCTATAGAGATGAGATCGCCACCCGACTGAACAGAGGCGAACAACTTGCTCCATTAGTACAGAGTATTGCACCTCGTGCAGGCTTGACTCCAGGTCAAGTAGCTCTCTATATCTCTGCTCTTGCTCAAACTGGAAGGTGATTTGAGTAGGTTATAGCATTTATAAGTGGACTAAATGGTTGAAAGGTAAAAATGCTTAAACCTTGATAAGGCTGTAGCCTTTTACTCCTAAAAGTACTGTTATAGTTGAGCCACTTTCAATACCATATAAATGTATTTCTGTGGGAGGTATGGTTTTATGTCGTTTAAACCCAATGACGGCATCCAAGTTGAGTTGAAACAGTTATGGGGTGGGAAAGTGCCACCCCTGACTCCAGAGCAGATAGATTTGTCGCTTAAACTGTGGCAGAAAATTAAAACCCGGAAGCAGCGAGAACAAAACCTGAAGTCCGAGAAGAAATTATTTGAGGCGCCCGATAAGCCGGGGAATTAACAGACAGCTTTTTTGAACTTCGTTCAAGGGCACAAGAGCAACATGGCGGACTGTAGTATCGATGCCATCTCCCTGGAAAATAATTTGGGCGCGTGAGTGAATCAACTGATGTTCTTGTGTTGTTGAGCAATCGAGGACTGGATTAAGTGTTGCTAAAACAGAAAGTAACTCTAGGTCCAACTTATCTAGAAATGGCCTCAATATATGATTGAGGGAAGGCACGTTAGGAAAAAAGCCCTCGCCCTTTCTCTGCCAGTTTTGGAAATTAGCTACTTGAATTAGCTTTCCTGCCTGAATCTGCCGTTGAAAAAAGATTACAGCAGTATCGGGATCAAGATCATAATTTGTTGCTTGCTGCCGCCGTTTTGATAACAGCTCCTGTTCGCGCTGAGGAGCCTCAATAGAACTTTTCTGATTCCATTTCCAGCGAGCCACATCATGTTGCACCATCAGGCGCTGCTGCATCAGTTGCAGTAACCTGTCTACCGTTTGCTGGTAGTGTGCTACTGGACAATTTTTGACAAAAAGCGCTACTTGCATTTTTCGAAAATTGTGTTAAAAATTGTTGGAAGATCAACTTCCTAGTCAACAAAAGCCTAAAAATGTTGAGAGTTAACTGTAGTAAAACCTTCTTGGCATGGTTTAGACCTTATTATTTGCCAAGAATCATAGCTAATCATAATATCAAACAAAAGTATACATTTGATCTTATAAACTCTCTACCTGACTGAATATTTTGAGTCATTTGAATGTGTGAATGTTTAAGTTTTTACCTATTACATTATTAAAAAAAGTTTTACCAATGTCCAATACCTTTTTCGTGACCAACTAATATGTAATGGATATCACGATTTTCAAGAGTTATGGAGCTTCGACACCTACAGTACTTCATTGCCGTTGCTGAAGAACTGCATTTCGGACGGGCGGCTGAACGTCTACATATGGCTCAACCACCCTTGAGTCAACAAATTCACAGTTTAGAGGAAGAGTTGGGAGTGCAGCTGTTGCATCGCACTAAACGCCGAGTCCAATTAACTCAAGCTGGTCAGGTGTTCCTTGTGGAGGCACGCCGAAGTCTTACTCAAATTGAGCAAACCATCTTGGCAGCTCAGCGGGCAGGAAGGGGTGAGATTGGTTCTCTAGTAATGGGCTTTGTCAGTTCTGCTTCCTACAGCCTCCTTCCGGAACTCCTACAAGTTTTCCGCCAGTGCTTCCCGGACGTAGAGCTGACCCTATATGAGCTGACAACAGAGCAGCAACTGCAAAAGCTACGTAATGGTGGTCTTGATATTGGTTTTCTCTACCTGCCGTCTTACGACGACTCATTGAGTATTATCTCTGTTACGAATGAACCTTTGATAGCAGCGCTACCCCAAAGCCATCCCCTGGCTACATTGCCTCAAATCCCGTTGCTTTCGCTCTCCAGTGAAGCGTTCATTTTGCCTTTACGTCATCTAGCTGTTGGTTTCTACGACCGGATTGTAAGTGCATGTCAGCAAGCAGGCTTCAGTCCCAGAGTCGTGCAGCACAGCAATACGATCCATACCATTGTCAGCTTGGTTGCAGGTGGAATTGGGATCAGTTTAGTCCCAGCTTCTTTCCAAAATCTGCAAAGGACCGGAGTTGTTTATAAGGCATTGCAAAAGCCGACCCCTGAAGTGGAGATGACTGTAATTTGTCGCAAGGACGATCCGTCTCCAGTCTTGCACGCCTTCCTTAGGGTGATCAAAGAAAGAGTATGCGCCCGTCAAGTAATGGAAAAAGTAATGGAATGTCCGGCCTGCAGGTCTAACCTAATTGGTAAGAATGGTCTCCGTCGCGGCAAACAATGCTACATTTGCAACCGCTGCGGTAGACAATTTGTGAGTTCTTCCTTAGTCAAAGCATATCCAGATCAACTCAAGGGAACGCCTCTGACAGCAAGGTATTGATGAGGTCAAAACGACCTCCAGCGCGACGCTACAGTTTGGCGACACCAGAAGCATAACCACTATTACAGAGTTGCCTATGTCTGAGTTCGCCGTCCGGGTTCTCATACTTAATCAGCACTTAGCTTTCAAAAAAGTAATTGCCTCATGTATAATAACCCCAACTATGTCTCAGGATTTTTCTGCTCAGGATTTGCAAGGGCGCTCTTTCGCTGGTCTTGACCTATCTGGAGCTAACTTTAGCTCCGCTGACATCCGTGGGGCAGACTTTTCTCATGCCATCCTGAGGGGTGCTAACTTCAGTCAGGTCAAAGCTGGACTGCCAAGTCACTGGTCTATAGGTTTAGTTCTAAGCTCGTGGCTTCTGTCAGGATTCTCTGGGGTGTGGACCGGATTAGGTAGTAATTTGGTCGCGCTTTTCCTAGAGAATATTCACCCAGACACCTTTAGTACTGGAGCGGTCTCCAGCATCCTGCTTGTCGTCTTCTTGATGGTT
>JAFAVL010000489.1 GCA_019242465.1 Chroococcidiopsidaceae cyanobacterium CP_BM_RX_35
ATGAGTGATTTTAAGAGCAACGAATATGCAAATCTCCTAGGCGGCAGACAGTTTGAACCGCAAGAAGAAAATCCGATGCTGGGATGGCGGGGGGCTTCTCGCTACTATGATGAACGCTACCGCGATGCCTATGCCCTAGAGTGTCAGGCGCTAAGACAGGTACGAGAAGAAATGGGTTTGACTAATGTCATTGCCATGATTCCATTCTGCCGGACGCCCGATGAAGGTCGTCGAGTGTTGGCAGAGATGGCAAAGCATGGATTAGAGCAGGGCAAGAATGGACTCCAAGTTTATGTGATGTGCGAGTTGCCTAGCAATGTGATGATGGCTGAGGAATTTTGTGATGTGTTTGATGGGCTTTCCATCGGTTCAAATGACCTGACTCAGCTGACACTGGGTTTAGACCGCGATTCGTCCTTGGTTGCTCATTTATTTGATGAACGCTTTTTGGGAGTGAAGCGGATGGTGCAAATGGCGATCGCCGCAGCGAAGCGTAAGGGTCGTAAAATTGGCATTTGCGGTCAGGCTCCTAGCGACTACCCTGAATTTGCTCAGTTTTTAGTTGAACAGGAAATTGACTCGATGAGTTTGAATCCAGATTCTGTGCTGAAGACGCTGTTAGCGGTGGCTGAAGTAGAAGGAATTCAAGTCTAAGTGCAATAACTACAAATTGTTTGTTAGTCAAGAGCCATTCCTATTAACTTCTTGGCTATTGCATCTGGCACTGACATCACCGATAACCGATTTCCTCGTCTTACGACCCAAAGTTCCTCAGCACTAAACTCTTGCTTAAGTGTTTCCAAAGGAATAAGTTTGGGAAAAGCCTCAACAAATTCCACAGCCACCGTATGCCACCGCGGTGATTCAATAATGGATTTAGGGTCGCAGTATTGGCTGTTCGGGTCAAATTGGGTAGGGTCAACGACATTTGGGCTAACCACGCGCATTAACCCGGCTATGCCTGGTGGGGTAGTATTAGAGTGGTAGAAGAAGGCTAGGTCTCCCTTGCTCATTGCTCGTAGAAAGTTCCGTGCCTGGTAGTTACGTACCCCCTCCCAAAGAGTCTCGCGCTCTCGCTGCAAGTCAGCGATGCTGTAGACTCCCGGTTCCGACTTCATTAGCCAGTAATTCATCATTAGTATCTGGATAACGTACAAGAGAAGTTGCGTTACGTAAGCCCAACTAACTTGGCACTCAGTTCCCAAAGGCGTTCCGCCTTCTCATCATCACGGGCTTGAGGAGAAACCCTTTGCACAAACGACTTGCCACCTTGCTTCTGGCGATTTCCCCAACTCCAATAGGCACCAGATTGGTTGTACTCTGAATCGGCAACCACAGCTGCAACTCGTTCGCCAGCCACCTCCTCGGACACAAATCCCCCAGTAATGTACTTCTGAAACAATGGGAAGAGTTTTTGAAATAGGGGATAGTGGTTGCGGAAGAGGGCAGTTGTTGCTACACACCCAGGATAAAGAGAGCTGAAGGTAATCCTGGTTGAGCCATGATACCGTCGATGCAGCTCCCGCATGGTTAGCACGTTACAAACTTTACTATCTTTGTAGGCTTTAACTGGTTCAAACTTCTTGCCGTCAATCATTGAGATCGGCGCTTGAAATCCTGCTGCCAAGCCATCAAGATTGCCCAAATCTGGTCGCGGTGGGATCTTCCCACCCAACTCATCCGGGTTGTGGGTGACGGTTCCTAAAATGACTAGCCTCCGCGCTGCCGTAGGCGAGTGCTTCAGATCCTCCAGCAGCAGGTTACACAAGAGAAAATGACCAAGGTGATTAGTAGCAACGGTCAACTCATAGCCTTCTGGGCTGCGTAACGGCTCCTTGAGCAAAGGCATGTAGGTTGCGGCGTTGCACACCAATGCATCCAGCGACTTGCCGCTTGTCCTCAAGTCCTGTACAAATCGTCGAACGCTCTCTAGAGAAGCTAAGTCAACAGGTAAGATTGTGTAGCTATCTTCGGAGATTTCTAGCGTTTGGGCGGCTTCCTTTGTCTTGGGTAAATTTCGACATGCCATAACTACATGCCATCCTCTTTGGACAAGCGCTTTTGCTGCGTATAAGCCAACTCCCGAAGAGGTGCCCGTGATTACAACCGTTGACTTCTGATCTTGTCCCATTTCTATAATTAACTATTTTACACTTCTTCCAGCTTACTGCTTAATCAGGAACTCTATATAGGCAACAGTAGCGGTTCAAGGTAGAAAATTAAGGAAGTGAGTAGTCCTATATCACTAGCACATCAGTAAGTTTGGATATACAGCAGTCCTGTTGGATTTGTAAACAGTATTTTTGTTAACGAACCACTTAAGACAAGAGAGGACAAGGGAGGAAAGTTTATAACTCCTACACGGATTAATATAGGTATACTGATTAAGATAGAAATTTGCTGAGATCGAAATCATCTTCTCGCTCCTCTTGCTTTAGGCGTTCAGATGCCATCACTAGTAAAATTTGCTCAGAATATTCTACGGCTCCACGCAGTTCATCTTGTAATATTTCAAGCCCGCCGTTAGCATACTCTTCAAATATGGTAATGCGTTGTTCGTCAGATGCTTCATCTTGAGCTAGAATTTTTTGATCTTGAGTTTCAGAAATAGCTAACAAATTTATGACTAAATCACATCTATTATTGTCAAAGTAATCTCGACGGATGGGATCTAAATCTCTAGCAAATTCCACTAAGGGGACTCGTTTTTTCCGTCTTGCCCCCAATGCTGACGCGAATACCATAATATCTACAAAAGTTTGGAAGGGTCCTGTTGTATCATCTGCGGCTTTTAAGTCTCTTACCAGTTTAGTTTTATCTTTAGCAATCTTGATCCTTTTTTCAGCCATCTCGACGTACCTCTATGATCTCAGTATATTCAAACTCACTGGAGCTTTGCCTCACTAAAGGATAGTGATCGCCACCTAACTCAATTGCATCTACTTCGCAGGTTGGCTTTGGGGAGTTGTAGGACAAAACATACTCTTTGCCAATCCAAGCTGTCATCTCTTGCGCTACCTCACCACGCCACTGAGTTTTAGTGACTAGCACCACTAGTTGATTTGCTAATCTGGGGATTGTCTTAGCAATTTGCCGCCGATAAATTTCGTCCAAACTACCAAAAGGAGAATCCATGACAACGGGTAATGTGCTGCTATCTGGTCCCATAAGTGCATTTTTTTTACTCCATTCACGCACTCTGTCAATAATGCCACCAATAAATGCAAGACTGAGAATTTGGTTTTCGCCAGTAGAAGCCGCAACTGGTGTTGATTCTCCTGATACTACATCCAGCAACGTTAACTCATACTTCTCGCTGAGGTTAGGTACATAAGGAGTGAAGGAAATTTGACTGAATATTTCCTGCACCCGTTTTTCCAGCTGTAAGCGAAATTGCTGATCTAGACCAGTTCTAACTTCTGTTAACCGCTCACTCGCATCCTGAGCTGCGGTAATGCGTCGCTGAGCAAGGGCTTGCTTATCTTCCTTCATTTTGTATTTGGCAATTTGCTTTGCTCTTGCCTCAATCTCCTTCTTGAAGTTCTCGATTTGCTGCTTGTTTGCCCCTGTTTCTAAAGTCAATTCTCGAATCTTTTCTTCAATTTCATCTAAACGTTTTTGTAGATTATTAATATCTTCGTTTGGATAGATCCGTAGTCTATTTTTAATATCCTCTAACTGTGTTTCAATCCGAGAAAGCTCGATTCGAGCGTGATTGATTTTCTCTTGCTGTTGATCTATTTCTTGCCAAAATTCTACAGCCTGCTGATCAATTTCATTGACCTGTGCCTCCATACGGATAGCCGTTTCCTCAACATCCGGTGTTCCAGATTTATCCATCCAGGCTTGCACTAATGTATAAGGCTGGGAGCCGTTTGCCAGTTCGGTTCCACATATACAACGTTCCCGTTCCAGTAACTCTTTAACAAACGTCTGTTTAATTCCAGTTGGCAACTCTCCTTTCGAGCGCAAGTCATCTACAATTTCCTGGAATCCAGCCGTCGCTTCTAACAAAAAAACTGTATAGCCTCACGTCGAAATAGCTCTATTGAGTACATTTTTAGTCTGTTTAAGTTGGTCTTTGATTGATACTGCCTCAGCTTCAAGTCTGTCCCTTAGTTGCTGTAACTCTTCAGCACCGCCTAGTTGAAGTAAAAGACTACTAATTTCTCTTTTCAAATCACTCTGGTCTTCTAGCTCCTTATCTATTTCCCTTTGGCGCTTTAATAAAGCCTCACTGCGTTGCTCAAAATTTTCCTTATCTCGTAATAAGTTTCTGGTTTCAGTATCTCCAATAGCTACTAGCTCTTCCTCTAAAGTTTTTTTCGCATTCTTTAGATGTTCGATAGCACGATCTAAAACTTTTAATCCCAACATATCTTTAGTAGCTTCAGCAATCTCAGACTTTTTGTCATCGCGAAAAATCTGTTCAATCCGCTCCCCATCGAAAAAAAAGTACTGATGCAAACTTGCAGGTAAAATCCGCCCAATTATATCATCGGGATGTTGTTGTGGTATTATCCAACGACCATCATCGCCTGCTATATACAAATATAATTCACTTTTACCATGTTCAATCCCAACAGCGTCACCTTTATATGCACGGCATAGACGCTTAACTTTGTATTTTTTGCTATCATGTTCAAAACCAACTTGCACCCAGCATTCCACTGGTTCTCTTGGTACAGCTTCGGTAATTGCCCGCTTGTTTACTAGTTTGTCAACTGAGGCAAAAGCGGCACTAAATTTTTCGTACAATACCCAAGTAAACGCATTTAGTATTGTTGTTTTTCCTGCACCATTATTGCCGTGAATAATTGTGGTATTACGCTCTCCATTAGCTAGCAGAATTTCTGGAGTTTTGCCGTAAAACTGACGAAAATTACAAAGCCTAATTGACATTAATTTCATAGCACAGCTTCCTTCACAATTTTTAAAATATCATCATTAATATGTTTAGGATTCTTCATGTAAAGCTTATCTCTCTCGGCTTGTAAGACTCGCTCAATAATTTGTCTAACTTCTGGTGAAGCGGTTGTAATTGGTTCCTGTACTTCTTGTAGAGTTAATTTTTGATTCATCCTTATAAATCCATTAGTCCGTATTTTTTCTGTAGCTTTAACAGTTTTTTCCTAGCAGCCCCGGCATTATCAGCCAAGTCAGCAAACTCCACAAACCGCCTCAACTCTTTTCGCAGCAAATTACGCTCTACTTCCCACGTTTCTCGGTCAAGCTCTGGAGGTACGACAATCATGTCAAATAGGGTGGCACGTTGTTTACCAGGATGAGGGCGCAAAATCCGTCCGCGACGCTGGATGAACTGGCGCGGGTTGCTGCTACTGGCAAGAATCACTGCTGTCTGAATTGCTGGTATGTCTACGCCTTCATCTAGACAGCGAATAGCAACTAAGCCTTGTAATTCACCAGCTTCAAATTGACGCCGCATTTCCTCTCGTTCAGTTAATGGTGTTTGGGCAGTGTAAGTATTGACGCGATAACCAAGTTCAGCACCTAGGATCTTGGCTACAGCTGCTAACTGATGGCTGCCTTCCTCAGTCTGTGCTGTTTCTGGTGTGCCATCTCCACAATAGAAAAGGGTGTGATAAGTATCGAGTCGCCCCATCATGAGTGATCGCAAAGCTTCTAACTTATTGGCTGCTGCCCCGATTAATCTAGCTCGCTGCATTAATAAGGGTGTCAGGGCTTCACTATCCTCAGCCTCTTCCCCCTCTACCAGTACCCACCCAATCTTTTTAGTCAATTTGGCATACTTACGGCTTTCTGATTCGGTCAAGTCTACTAAGATGGGGTAATAGAGATAGCGTACCAATGCCCCTTGATGAATGGCGTCTGCCAAAGTAAACTCTGGTTGCAGCACAGGACCAAAGTAATCAAATAGGGATTTCGTACCCCAATCATCGAAATACCGTTCCGGCGTTGCTGACAGAGCAAGACGGAGCCCTATGCGGCGTGGCAAACTCTGCTCTAGGCGTGGTGCTCCAAGGTTGTGAGCTTCATCTCCCACAATCAAGGTTTTGTTTGGTAAATAGCGCAACTGAGACTGCAAGCTGGCTCCGATTAGAGTAGAGTTTGTGGTGATGATGGTGAGAAACAACTGGTTGCCGGAGCAGATGTTGTACAGCCCAAAGGATAGCTGGCTCTGCCAGGTGCGGACATTCTCAAAGGCTAGGATTGGCTCCAAGCTAAATTTTTGGCACTCTCGCGCCCACTGGGTGACTAAATGTCGGTATGGACAGATGACCAACACAACCTGCAAGCCGATTTTTTGATAAAGTTCTGCAACTATTGCTAGTGCTGTAATCGTCTTGCCACTACCTGTCGCCATTTTCAGCGTACCTCTGCCTTTGTTGGCAAACCAGCTGGCGACTGCTTGTTGCTGATACTGCCGTAGCTGGATAGATGACGGCATCCTAGGGCATCCTCTTAGCAGCTGCTTCACCCTCCTTATTGAGCCCATGATACTAATGATACCATAGTTATAAGTAAGTAGACGTAAAAAACAATTCGTTACTGCCTGTAGTCTACCTACTTATAATCCATACTGGTTAATCACTGTAAGTCGAAATGTTCAATGCGATGTGGATTTTTTCTCTACAAGTTGGGTGTTTTGGAATACACCGCTTTATTGTCGCTCGTATTCGCGCCAGACACCGATTAGAGCACCCTGTACTTGTACCTGCATCGCAGAAACCTCAATTGGGTTGTATTTAGAATTAGCTGGCTTAAGTGTGACGCGATCTCCTTTCCGATAGAAGCGCTTCAAAGTGGTACCATGTCCTTCCACTCTTGCTGCTACAATGGTGCCGTTTTTTAACTGAGTGGGTTCTGGCACGGGACGCATAATAACTACATCCCCTTCAGTAATCAAGTCTTCAATCATGCTATCCCCCATCACCCGCAGAGCAAAAGTTTGGGGTGGCAAAAACAGATTAGAAAAGTCTAACTGTTCTACCGCATCAGTGAAAGGTTCGAGTAAACCGCCAGCAGCGATCGCTCCTAACACTGGCACTCCCTGCCTTGGCGATCGCACAATCCGAATCGTCCGCGCTTTACCTTCTGTCCATTCAATGTACCCCTTCGTACGTAAATGGTCTAGACGACTCTGGACTGGGGCTGGTGACCGCAAGTTCATTGCCTGCATCATTTGGCGAATAGAAGGAGAATGCTGGTGTTGCCGAATGTATTCGGCTAGCCAGTCATAAAGTTTTTGCTGGGCTTCAGTTAAAGGTTCCATAAAGTTGTAAGGAGCTACACAAATATCCCTAGAACATTCGTACTACAAAATTGTTCCTTACACCACCCTCTTTGCGGATTAATCTATTCCCAACAAACTCGCTAGTAAAGCTTTTTGAGCATGCAGTCGGTTTTCTGCCTGATCCCACACCCGCGACTGGGAACCTTCCATCACCGCTTCGGTAATTTCTTCACCACGATGGGCAGGCAGGCAGTGCAAAACGATTGCTCCCGGATCGGCAACGCCCAATAACTGCTCATTAATCTGATAGGGCTGAAACACTGGAATCCGGGAAGTAGCTAGTGTTTCTTGCCCCATACTTGCCCAAACATCAGTGTAAAGGACAGAAGCTCCTTGGGCTGCGGCTTTGGGGTCTTGAGTCAATATGACTTCTGACGGGTGTTGAGCAAGGGATCGGGTTCGCTCCATAATCGCCGCACTAGGCTCAAAGCCGGGAGGTGTAGCAATTCTGATATTCATTCCTACTAACGCACAGCCCAATAGCAGCGAGTGAGCAACATTATTCCCATCGCCTAAATAAGTTAACGTCAACCCAGAAAGTGTGCCGAAGCACTCTTGAATGGTCAACAAATCCGCTAATACTTGACAGGGATGCTCTAGATCACTCAAAGCGTTGATGACTGGAATCTTGGCATAGTGGGCAAAGGTTTCCAATTGCTGCTGTTCAAACGTCCGGATCGCCAAAATATCTAGATACCGATCTAAAACCCGTGCTGTGTCCGCCACTGGCTCCCCACGACTTACTTGAGTTACATCGGGATTGAGATCCAGCACCTGTCCCCCTAATTGATACATCGCCACAGAAAAGCTGACTCGCGTTCGGGTAGAAGCTTTATAGAATAGAAGCCCCAGAACCTTATGGCACTGTGGGTTCACCTGCCCAGACTTTAGTTGCGCCGCTAAATGCAGCAGCTCTTGAACCTCGGTTGTACTAAGGTCTGCTAAGCTCAATAAATCTCGTCCCTTCAAAACTGCCATGCTGCCAATCCCTGATGCGGTGGAGAAAACAGTACGTTTACCCTTTCACTCTATACATTTATTTGAGCAGGGAATTCATGTCTTCTTGACAAACTTCAGCATAAGACCTAATTAAGGAATTGCTTTTTCCCAAAGACCAGTTCTTGGAGTATTACCTGGCAAGGCTGCACCCTCGAATTCGTGTAAACAATAACTTCTTGTCTTAACACCAGATTCCTCCATATGGAAGAAGTTTACAAAAGTCAGTAAACTTAGGCTAATTAATATCACAGTAAAAGCTCTACCACACACATAATCTTTAGCTTCTAGTTTGCTTTGAGCTAGAAGCTTTTTGTCTTTTTGGTCATCAGTGTGTGTGGCTTTAAGAGTCAAGTTACTAAATGCAGCTATTCAGTCTCCTAAACAAATGCCCAAACCACGGGCAGTTCTGACCAAAGTCCCACTAGGATTGACAGCTCTATATTGAGCGATTGCTTCAGCAATTGGTACATTCACCACCTGGCGATTTTGCCACGTCACCATCTGGTCGTATTTACCCTCTGCAATCAGATCGACTGCTGCCACCCCAAAAGCTGCCGCTATCAATCGCTCAAGAGGTGAAGGAGTCCCACCCCGTTGAATGTGCCCTAAAACTGTGACTCGCGTTTCAGCACCAATACTTGTACAAATCTCATCAGCTAAGTACTGACCGATACCACCGTATCGGCATTGACCTAATCGATTGGTGTTCGTAATTTGCCCACCCACTTCGGTGCGAACAGCCTCGGACACAATGATCAAAGAGTAGCTCTTGCCTTGGTCCTGACGTTCTTTGATTTTCTGGCAAACCCGGTCAATTGTGTAAGGAATTTCTGGAATCAATATGACATCTGCTCCCCCAGCAATTCCAGCACTAATGGCAATATGTCCAGCATCACGACCCATCACTTCGAGAATCATGACTCTGCTATGACTAGCAGCCGTAAAATGCAAGCGATCTAGGGCTTCAGTCGCAATATTAACTGCTGTATCGAAACCGATAGAATGTTCAGTGATTCCAACGTCATTATCGATTGTTTTTGGAATGGCAACTAAGTTAAGGTTTCCTTGTTTTGCCAGGCGACGAAGAATTGCCATACTGCCATCACCACCAATACCAATTATGGCTTCTAGGTCGAGTTGATGGTAGCCAGCAATGATGTCTGTCGAGCGATCACATAGGGTGCCATCAGCCATAGGAAAGGCAAAAGGATCTCCTTTGTTAGTTGTCCCCAACACTGTGCCGCCAGCCGTCAATAAGGAGTCAACCTTTTCGATTTCTAG
This sequence comes from Chroococcidiopsidaceae cyanobacterium CP_BM_RX_35, assembly GCA_019242465.1. The sequence continues at coordinate 9,557 of JAFAVL010000489.1, forward strand.
GTTGATAAATTGTGGGGGTTGAGTCATCAAACCTTGGGTTGCTTGACGAATTCCCAAGACCTCCCAACCATAGCTGCCAGTAGCACGATACACTACAGCCCGAATTACAGCATTCAGACCAGCGCAGTCTCCACCACTAGTCAGAATTCCAATGCGTTTGCGTTCTCCCATGTTGCTTGTGCGTTAGATAGCCTAAGCAGTAGATTATAGTTCGAAAATGATTCTGAAACTCTTGCCACAGGGAAAAACTTAGCTACCATTTCTGTGGCTATAGTACGGATAACAACCAGACAACAAAGTAAAACTGTATACCCTTAAAACCTTTAAGACAAAAAACATGACATATAGACCACATTTATCACTGACTGCACTGCGCTCAATTCAAAAGAAGGCAGCCTCATCTGCAAGCGTGCCGGATGACCCAGACAAGTCTTACATCGATTACTTCTACGATGAACCTGGAAGTGTACCGGGAACCCTCTACATTGAAGAAGATTCTCCGCCGACAACGATAGTCTTGATTGATTACGATGAGGAAAAAGTGAGCCGTCGGCAAGTAGAGACACCAGAACAGTGTCTCCCCTACTTAGAGACAGAATCGGTCTCTTGGGTGGATGTAAAAGGACTAGGCAGTGAGGAAATTTTACACCGTCTGGGTCAGGTGTTTCAGTTACATTCCCTTGTACTAGAGGATATCGTTAATGTGCCGCAGCGACCCAAGTTTGAGGAATTTGAAGCAGACCAATTATT